>NZ_VIGC02000025.1 GCF_006569185.2 Litorilinea aerophila
GTCAAGAGCCGTCGGGACAAGAGCTACTTTCGCATCGGTTGGGACTGGATCGAACGTTGTATCAGGCTCGGACAACCCGTCCCTATTCGTTTCACGACTTACTTCCCAAAGTGATGTGTGGCTAGATATCCAGTTATAGGGACGGCCCTTTACCATACTGCAGAAAGGATCTTCGTATGAGGCCTGCGCTGGGATTGCATGAGATTACAGAGGAGAGCTTGCAGTTCGCCAAGCAGATCGGCGTGACCGATATTGTGGCCATCCGTCCCACCGGATTGGTAGCTGCGGATGGCCCATATTATGATTATGCGCGTCTTGTTCAGCTGCGTTCGCAGATCGAAGCTGCTGGGCTGCGCTTGTCTGCCATCCAAAATATTCCCACTGAGTGGTACAACAAGATCGTCTGGAACTTGCCTGGTCGTGATGAGCAAATTGATTATTACTGTCGGACTATTGCCAATGTAGGTCGGGCGGGCATTCCGATTCTTCATTACAATTTTCATGCTCTACGGGTATGGCGAACCAGCCGCCATACCCGAGATCGGGGAGGCGCCCTGGTTACTAGCTATGATCATTCACTCATGACGAATGCCCCGATAATTGGACCACGAGAACTAAGCGAGGATGAACTGTGGGACAACTTTGAATATTTTCTCAGACGAGTTATTCCTGTAGCAGAAGATGTAGGCCTTAAAATGGCCTTACATCCAGATGATCCTCCGGTTAGTCCGATCGGTGGTGCAGCATGTTTGTTTGTCACCATGGAATCGTTCCAGCGTGTACTTGACCTGGTGCCTAGTCCCTCTAACGGGTTGCTTTTTTGTAATGGCTGCTTCGCTGAAATGCTCGGTCAAGGGCTATTTGAAGCCATTAAGCATTTTGGCAAGCAAGGCAAGATCTTCTATGTGCATTTTCGCAATATAGCAGGGAGTCCTACCAATTTCCGTGAAACCTTTATTGACACGGGCGATATAGACATGTTGTCAGCAATGAAAGCCTATTATGAAGTTGGTTTTGACGGTCCTATGATTCCTGACCATTTGCCGGACATTATTGGCGATACACCGTTCCGTCACATTGCTAACGCATATACCATCGGTTATATGAGGGCTTTGATGAAAGCGGTTGGGGTATCGACTGTCTAACCTGAGGGATTGTCTCGAGTTATAGTGTGGCTCGCGTTTTTGAGATTGGTTTTGCCGAAGGAGGTCCCATGGACCAGATCGCGGAAGCGTCGGTTCAGACGACACCACAGCCGGTGCGTAAAGGAGTAGGTGGACGCTGGTTGGGGGCGGCGTTGCTGCTCGTGGTGGCAGGCGTGGCTGCTGTGGCCTTCCGGCTGCTGGGCTGGATGCCAGGGGAGCCGCCTGCCGTCTCCCTCCAGATTCAGGATCCGGCGGCGTTGGCCGAGTCGTTACCCCCGGCGGACACCGTGGCCGACGCCGCCGCCAATCTGGCCGCCACCCTCCGGATACCGCCGGAAGCCATCCTGGTTCAGTTGCAGGAAGGCTGTGCCTGCAGCGTGCAGGAAGGTGGCGAGGGTCCCACCCTGGAGACCCTCTCGGTGGCCGAGGCGACCGAGAGGCTGGGCAGCCGGGGTAAGTTCTGGCTGCGGGTGCAGAATCTCAGTTGTTTCTACATGTCCACCGGGGAGCAGTATCGGGCTTACGTCTGCCAGCTGGTGCCAGAGTAATCGACCTGGTGATCCCCTCATCTTTTCCAGTTGTCTACCGGGAGGGAGGCCTTGTATGAAAGTTGGCGTTTTCGCCGTGGTGTTTAGCCGCCTGCCCTTCGAGCAGGCACTCGACTACATCCGCTCCGTGGGCGTGGAAGCCGTAGAAATTGGCTGCGGCGGATACGTAGGAGACGCCCACTGCAAGCCGGCCGAACTGCTGGCGGACGAAGGGGCCCTGGCGGCCTTCCGGCAGGCTGTTCAGCAGCGGGGGCTCACCATCAGCGCCTTGAGTGTCCACGCCAATCCCCTTCACCCCAATCCCGAAATCGGCGAGGTCCACAAGGCCTATGTGGAGAACGCCATTCGCCTGGCCGCCCGGCTGGAGGTGGACACCGTGGTGACCTTTTCCGGGTGCCCTGGTGGCGGCCCTGGGGATCGGCACCCCAACTGGGTCACCTGCCCCTGGCCACCGGACTTCAGCGAGACGGTCCAATGGCAGTGGGAGGCGGTTATGATCTCCTATTGGCAGGAGGTGGCCCAGATGGCCGCCCGGGAGGGAGTACGCATCGCCATTGAGATGCACCCGGGCTTCTGTGTCTACAACGTGGAGACCGCCCTGGCCCTGCGAGAGACGGTGGGGCCCACCATCGGTGTCAACTTCGATCCCAGCCACCTCTTCTGGCAGGGAGTGGATCCGGGACACGCCATCCGGGCCCTGGGGGAGGCCATTTTTCACTTCCATGCCAAGGATACGCGCATCGACCCCATCAATACCCGGGTCAACGGCGTGCTGGATGTGAAGTCGTATCGGCAATTTGCCCAACGAAGCTGGATCTTCCGGACGGTGGGCTACGGCCACGGCGAGGAGGTGTGGCGGGACATGGTCAGCAATCTGCGCCTGGTGGGCTACGATGGCGCCCTCTCCATCGAACATGAGGATGGGCTCATGTCCGGCCGGGAAGGCTTCGAAAAGGCGGTGCGTTTTCTGCAGGGGCTGGTCATCCGGGAGCAAGCGGGCGAGACGTATTGGGCTTGAGGTCAATGCATGCGCGAGCCTACCTGGGACAGTGCTGGACGTTCACTCCATTGAGCATGATTGAAGATGATGGAAGGACAGTTTATGTGATCGTTACAACATGTGGGTATTTCACGATCTTTTCATCCTGGGTAACCAAAGGACAGTTGAATAGCCGTGCCGTGGCAACGATGATTTGATCGGCTGGGTCACGATGGAATTTCCCTGGTAGCCGGGTTGATTCGATGGCTATAGCCGGTGTTAGAGGAAGTAGACGAATACCTGGATAAGCCAGTGCCTGTTCAAACCATTCGGCCAATGGGCAAGGAAGTTCTAAACGACCATATTCAACCAGTTTGGCAATTTCCCAGCACGAAATGGCATTGACCCCGATAATGTCCCCTTCGTGCGCGGAGATTGCATCCATTTGAGGTTGAGAAAGGTGTGGATCTCCATGCACCCACCAGATCCAAATATGGGTGTCGAGCACGATCATTGTAGGATTTCCCACTCGTTCTCGG
Organism: Litorilinea aerophila; assembly: GCF_006569185.2. Taxonomy (NCBI): domain Bacteria; kingdom Bacillati; phylum Chloroflexota; class Caldilineae; order Caldilineales; family Caldilineaceae; genus Litorilinea; species Litorilinea aerophila. The sequence goes on from NZ_VIGC02000025.1 coordinate 3,212, forward strand.
CTACACTTTCAAATGGCTTCAGATATCGAATCGGCTTGCCTCGCAAGGGATAGGGACTCTCTCCCGAAGGTTGTTGGGAACGTTCGTGGATAATGACCTCTACTTTCGTCCCTGCCGGAAAGGGAAGCCCCTTGACGACGAGGGTACCCTCTGAGGTGACCGTGGTTTCAAACCGATACTCTTCTCCTTTTCTATTCATTTCACTCTCCCCCTCTATCTTGCTGACGAGCCGAATCAAAACCATTTCGGGACGATTGATTCGCCCAACGCCTCACAGCCGAAGCCGATAGCGGCACTTCTGACGTTCGCCCTGCATGTACATGTCGATATCCGGTGGCAGGTCCACGATTTCCACCAGTTCGGCGCCGACCAGTTCGCATGTGCGCCGGGACGCCCAGTTGTCCGGGTTGCACGTGATCCAGAGCTCCTGCAGGCCGTGGCGACGGGCCAGGGGCAGCAGCAGGCGACAGGCCCGGGCCGCATAGCGATGGCCCCGGTAGGGCGGATATACCTGGTAGCCGATGTGGCCCCCGTACATGCGCAGGTAGTGGGTATCGCCGATGCGCAGTTCGATGTAGCCCATGAGCTGGTAGGAACCGGCCTGGCGCATCTCGAACCGATAGGCCGGCACATGGCCCAAGGAGGCAGAACCGGGGTACCGGTTGGCCAGCAGCAATTTCAGATCCCCATCCTGCAGCGGGCCCGGCTCATAAAACTGGAAAGACGCCACCTTCGCCTCCTGATTGGTTTTCAGCTGGTTTGTTTGCACCTGGTTTGTTTGCACCTGGGACGAATCTTTCTCCCCCGACATACCGCCAACCTCCTGACCCTCCATCGAGTCACCAACCGCCACGATCCAGGATAACATAACCCCCCAGGGGCAGCAATTTTATCTCCAGATCCCAGGCAGCTCCGTCCCCTCACCGCTGCTGAAGCCAGGCCAGCATCTGACGGATCTGGGCCGCGTGGCCGGCGGTGCGGTAACTTTCCGGCACCTGCGCCCACGCCGGCCCCTCGGGGACGGCATCTCCAAAGGGCAGGCCCACCCACCGGATCAGCCCGGCATCGTCCAACCCGTCGGGCGGCGTCCCCCGGGCCAGGACCACGCGACAGGCCTCCTCCAGCCGGTCGAAGTAGGCGATGTTGTCCTGGAGCAGCCGCGGGCCGGCCTCCACCGGCCCATGGCAGTAGAGCACAGTGCGGGCGTTCAGGGCGGCCAGGCGCTCCAGGGAACGGCGCATGTGGGGCAGGTCCGCCACCCGTTCCGCCATGGGGAAGGGCAGCTCGGCTGCGTCCCCGGCCAGCAGGGTCTCTATCTCCGGCAGGTAAATGGAAATATGGTCCGGGGTATGTCCTGGTGTGGCCATCAACTCCAGGGTCAGGTCACCGCCGTCGATGGTCAGCCTCTCGTCAAAGAGGAGGTTGGGCGGCGTCAACTGCACGTCGGCGAAGATGTCGGGCTCCTCCGCCTGCAGCCGCTGGAGCAGCTGCCGGGACTCCACCCCGGTGCAGCGGACCGGGGCTTCTCGCTGGCCGATGATGGGCGTGCCCAGGTCGGCGAAGACCTGGTTGCCCCAGCAGTGGTCATAGTCGGCGTGGGTGTTCACCACCAGCAGGCTGCGGCCCTGGGTCAGGTATGGCCGGGCCAGGGCGAGCAACCGGGCGCCGGTGGCCGGGTTGATCAGGGTGTCCACCACCACCAGGTAGCGGCGGGTGACCACCAGATAGGTATCCACCAGGGCGTCGTTCCGGCAGACGAGGATCCGTGCATCCCAGCCGGCATTGTCCACCAGCTGGACGTGGTTGCTGTGGGGCATGGGGTCTCCTTCGAGCTTCTTCTCGGGGGCTGGCGCGGTGAAGGGCACTTTACGTCACGGCCAGTTCCTGGAGGCGGGGCAGGTACTTCTCCAGGGAGCGGAGGAAGGCACGGGTGACCGGGCTGAGGTGGGCGTGGCGGTTCCACACCAGCTTCAGGGTACGCCAGAGGGGCCTGCCTTCCACGGCCAGGGCAGCCAGCGTCCCGGCTTCCACTTCCCGCCGCACCACGTAGTGGGGCAGAATGGTGATGTCGTCTCCATGGGCCACTGCCCGTTTGATGGACTCCATGTTGTCGAACTCTGCCACCACCTGAACCTGGACGTGGGCCGTCCGCAGGGCCTCCTCCAGCCAGATGCGGGTCTGGCTGTGGCGCTGGCGCATGACAAAACGCTGGCCAGTCAGCTCTTCCATGGCCACGGTGGACCGGCCCCACCAGGGGTGTTCGGGTCCTACGATGACGAACTGCTCCACATCCTCCAACGCCAGCACGCCGATTTCGTCGTTGTCCAATTCCTCCAGCTCCCCTTCAATCAGGCCAATGTCCATTTCCCCCCGGAGCAGCCCTTCCATGATCTGGGGGGTGGTTCGGGTTTGGATGGCCACGGTGAGATTGGGGTAGCGACGGCGAAAAGCCTGGGCCCAATCGGGCAGCAGATACACGCCAATGCCGGGCGTGGCGGCCACGGTCACCTGGCCACCGGACAGGTGACGGATGTCGGCCACCGCATTTTCGGCCTCGGCCACCAGGCGCAGGATCTCCTGGGCGTAGCGGTACAGGGTTTCGCCGGCCGGGGTAAGGGAGACGCCCCGCCGCCCCCGACGAAAGAGGCGCGTGCCCAGGCTGGCTTCCAGATCCTGGATGTGTTGGCTCACCGCGGGCTGGCTCATCAACAGGCGTTCGGCCGCGGCGCTAAAGCTGCCGGTGCGGACCACCAGGGCAAAGATTTCAAGCTTGTAGAGATTTAGCATAAGTCCTCACTTATGCTAAGTATAAGCAAGTCGGCAGCGCTGGACAAGTTCCACTGGGTGTACACTAATCACCATGAACCGTTTGGGAAGCTGTCGCCCCGTCCCGGCGGATGAAGGGGCGGCGACGGATGCGCCGCTGCGAGCGGCGCCTACAACGAGGCGGCATGTCCGGTAGGGGCTTGCCCCGCCCGATGTCGCCAGCCCCGAAGGTGCGGCCGATTCCCGTAGGGGCGGGCCCCCGTGCCCGCCCGCTGTCGCCACACCCGGGCGGGTGAAGGGAGGGCGACGGGTGCGCCGCTGCGAGCGGCGTCTACAACGAGGCAGCATGTCCGGTAGGGGCGTGCCCCGCCCGCTGTCGCCCCGTCCCGGCGGATGAAGGCACAGCGACGAATGCCAACATCAGAACATCAATATCATGATGCCGACAAAAGGAGAACGAGGATGAACTTGTTGAATCGCCTGTTTGGTGTGAGCCAGCGCCAGACCATCAGCCCGACAGAGTATCAGGCCCGCTATGTAGATGCCCAGGTGCCCCATACCCTGGTGGATGTGCGCACCCCAGCTGAATTCCAGGAGGGGTTTATCCCCGGGGCCATCCAGATCAGCCTGCAGGAGTTGCAGCAGAAAATGGCGCGCATTCCCAAGGACCGGCCGGTCATCGTCTACTGTCGCAGCGGCAACCGCAGCGCCTTCGCTGCCAACCTGTTGATGCAGGCCGGGTACGAAGAGGTGTACGACCTGGGCGGCATCGTGGACTGGGCACGCGCGGGCCTGCCGGTGAAGCGGTAGGACACAGCGGCGTATCTGCGGGTGGGTGCGTCATCGGTCAAGCGGAACCGGTCGATGGACACGCGCATCCCCCACGACGCACCACGCCCCGAGCCTGTGTGGAAAATGAAAGGAGATTAGCATGCTACTGCGCTATTTTTACGACGAACGGCTGGCCCAGGCCAGCTACCTGGTGGGCTGTGTGGCCACCGGCGAGGCCCTGGTGGTGGATCCCGCCCGGGAGATCACGCCCTACCTGCGGGCCGCCGAGAAGGAGGGCCTGCGCATCACCCATGTGACCGAAACCCACATCCACGCCGATTTTGTCAGCGGCAGCCGGGAACTGGCCGCAGCCACCGGTGCCACCATCTACTTGAGCGACATGGGCGATGCCAGCTGGAAGTACGGCTATGCCGATGAGCCCAACGTCATCCTGGTGCGGGATGGCGACTCGTGGATGGTGGGCAACGTCCGGGTGGAGGTGCTCCACACGCCTGGCCACACGCCCGAGCATATTTCCTTCATGATCACCGATACCGCCGGCGCCGACCGGCCCATGGGGATCTTCACCGGCGATTTCCTCTTCGTGGGCGATGTGGGCCGTCCCGACCTTCTGGAGGAGGCCGCCGGCCTCAAGGGCACCAAGGAGGCGGGCGCCCGGCAGCAGTTCCAGACGGTGCAGCGCTTCAAAGAGCTGCCCGACTACCTGCAGATCTGGCCGGGCCACGGCGCGGGCAGCGCCTGTGGCAAGGCCCTGGGCGCCGTGCCATCCACCACCCTGGGCTACGAGAAGCTCTTCAACCCCGCCTTTCAATTCCAGGAGGAAGAGGCCTTTGTGACCTGGCTTCTGGAAGGACAGCCGGAGGCGCCCCGCTATTTTGCCCAGATGAAAAAGGTCAACAAAGAGGGGCCTGCCCTGCTGGCCAGCCTCACGTCGCCGACCCGCCTGGACCGGGCCGCGCTGGACCGGGTCCTCGCGGCCGGGGGACAGGTCTTCGACCTGCGCAATCGGGGGGACTTCGCCGCGGCCCACGTGCCCGGCACCATCAACGTGCCCGCCGACAACAACAGCTTCGTCACTTACCTGGGCTGGCTGGTGGACTATACCCGGCCCGTCTACCTGGTGCTGCCATCGGTGGACAGGGCGGCCGAGATCCTGGTTGCGCTGCGTTCCATCGGCATCGACCAGGTGGCCGGCTACGTGGGGCCCGATGCCCTGGCCCATGGCACCCAGGCCCTTCCCGTCATCACCGTGCGCCAGCTGGCCCGACGGCTCTCTGACAGCGGCTCGGAGGAGGACGTCATCATCCTGGACGTGCGGGGTCGGGGCGAATATGCCGAGCGGCACATTGTGGGGGCCTGGCACATTCCCCTGGGGCACCTGCCCCAGCGGCTGGCCGAGTTGCCCCGCAACCGGACCATTGTCACCCAGTGTGCCAGCGGCTACCGTTCTCAGATTGCTGCCAGTCTGTTGACGGCAGCCGGTTTTGACGATGTGATGGCCCTCAACGAGGGGACCGACTGTTGGAGCCGCTACCTGCCCACGGAAACGGGGCAGGCCATGGAGGCCATCAAGGCGAATTGACGTGATGGAACAGTTGGCGATTGATCTTGCATTGGGCTTTGCCATCGGTGTGTCGTTGGGGTTGTTGGGCGGCGGCGGTTCCATCCTGACCGTGCCGGCCCTGGTCTACGTGGTGGGGCAGACGCCCCAGGCCGCGGTGACGGCCTCGCTGATGATTGTGGGCGCCAACAGCGCGCTGGGCGCGATGATGCATCGGGCCCAGGGGACGCTGAACTGGCGGGTTGCAATTGTCTTTGGGGGTGTGGGCATGGCGGCTGCCTACCTCTCGGCAGGCTGGTCCCACTGGGTCTCGCCCACCACCCTGATGATCCTCTTTGCCTTGCTGATGCTGGTCGTGGGGTTGTTCATGATCTTGAAGCCGCAGCCCGCCAACGAGGAGGGCCAGGGGCGGGGCTGGGTCGCGACGATGCTGAGCGGGGCCGTGGTCGGGGTGTTGACCGGCTTTCTGGGCGTGGGTGGGGGCTTCTTGATTGTGCCGGCCCTGGTGATGCTGGTGGGGCTGCCCATTCGTCAGGCCGTGGGCACCTCCCTGGTGGTGATCGCCATGAACAGCCTGGCCGGCTTCCTGGGCCATCTGTCCGGCGCGGCCATTGACCTCCAGGTGGTCACCATCTTCGTCGGCGCCGGCCTGACGGGTGCGCTGGTGGGTGCACGACTGGCCCGGGTCGTGCACCCCGATCACCTGCGCAAGGTCTTCGCCCTGTTCGTCATCGGCCTGGCCCTCTTCCTCCTGGCGGACAACCTGCGGGGGGCCTGAGGCCAGGCTGTGCTGGCCTCCCCTTAGTTCTGCCACCAGGGGACCATGCGGGGGGCCACCACGGCCGGCACCCCAAACATCTTCTCCACTTCGTCCTGGGGGCGTACCTCCAGGGCGTTGATGACCGCGATGACGCCGGGCTGGTTGGAAGCAATTTCTTCAGCCGCCCGGCGAGCTTCTTCACTGTTCACGGTACCGCTCAGGGTGATCACCCGCCGGTCGTTGATGACCTCGATCACCTCGTCGCTGGTGCGGGGATCGCTCTGCAGCGCGGCCACCACCCGGGCCTGGATGGCGGCATCCGTGTCCAGGCGGTTCTCCACGTCGATGACGCCCTGGATGGAGCGACCCAACTGTTCCGCCTCGCGCTTGGCCTGGGCGTCGGCCACCACGCCCCGCAGCCGCAGGATGCCGTCCTCGATGGTGGCGGTGACGTGGCTGAAGTCCGAGACCGCGGCGTTGAAGCGATCCTGGAGCTCGGCCAGGATGTCAGCGGCCGGTCGCTCGGTGTAGCGGGGCAACTGGCGCAGGTCCTCGTTGTCGCCCCGAATGAAGACGCCGCTTTCGTCCACGTATTCGATCCAGTCGACGGGGATGACCACCCGATAGGGTAGTACGCCCCGGCGGACCACCAGGTGGGTGATCTCCCAGGTCTTCTGGTCTACCAGCAGGTGGTGGATCCGCCCCACCATGCCGTCCAGGTTTTTCACCGGCGTGTCCCGGCCAATGGCCTCCAGATCCGAGCGGATCCCCTGGGGTACCCGATGGCGGATCATGGGCACCACAGGATCTGGATGATCGGGGATGCCGTAATAGGTGAGCCAGTGCACCACATGTTCAGAGCGGTAACCCTGCCGGGAGCGCCAGTCGGGCGCAGGGAGCTGGAATTCCACTTCCCGATATTCGGGGTACCGGCTCAACTCGCTGCTTTCGATGGAAAGATAGATTGCGTCCTCTTCGACCTTCTCCACAATGGTGACGGGCAGGACCCGATCCTGCTTTTGCAAAAACCCCTTTTCTACGATCAGGTCGGTCACCCGGTGGGTGTAGGGGTCGACCACCACTTTGCGCAACGTGCCGCAACGGCCATCTCGACAGTGCACCGCTGCCCCGATGGTAAATGAATACTGATGCATGGTGTCCTCCTTTCCATGTCAGGTGCGTGATCTTTTGCCCCGCCTGTTGCTTGGTATCCCTCGCTTCTGCCAAAAACTGAATACTTCCCACTTCCATTCATCGCGCCCTTCCATCAGAAGAAAACAAGCGCGACGCTAGATGATTGCAAGCGGATTGTCAGCAAATGATTAGCGGGGAAGGGTTCCTGGGGAGCGACATGGTATACTGGAGATGATATACTAGAAGGGCCTGGCGGAGTTTCCGGCAGGCCGTCGATGCTGTATGCCCGGATGGGCTGGATGGCCGGCGCAGGAGCGTGCACGGCCAGGAGGGTTTCTACGACGGCCCGTTGCAGGTGTGGTCCACGTGGAGATGGGCCCTTGGCTATACCGAGAAGGGAATGGTATGTTAACACCGTACATTGTGCTTTGTGATGGAAAGTGGTATCTGTTCATCGGCTGCGCCATCGACTCGATCCACGAGACGAAACAGGCCGCGCAGCATGTGAAACAGGAGTGGCTGCGGAAGTATCAGGAAAACTGGGAGACCGCAACCCGTGAACGCCAGAATGCCCGTGCCTTTTCCCACAGCAACGGCAGCGGCCCAGCGCCCAGCCCGGCCGTGGATTCGGTGGACGAATAATCGTCGGGGCAGCCAGCGGGAGCCTGCCGCCATAGAAGCCACAGAGGCTGGTTGTTCTCCATGTCTGCAATCTGGTTGATTTTATTGTCGGTATCATCCAGCGTGGCCGGGCAAACAGCTTTGAAACTGGGGGTCAGTCGGCCCGACGCTGCAGCCGCCAGCAGCAACCTGCTCTCCCTGGTGGCCTACATCCTGACGACGCCCCTGATCTGGCTGGGGCTGTTTCTGTATGGGGTGGGGGCCCTGGCCTGGATCGCAGTCCTGGCCCAGTTGGACCTCAGCCTGGCCTATCCGTTCCTGGCCCTGAACTTTGTCCTGGTGGCGCTGGTCTCCCGGCTTGGCCTGCGGGAGGAGATCCCGCCGGCCCGGTGGATCGGGATCCTCGTCATCTGCGCGGGCATCCTGCTGGTGGCCCACAGCAGCCGCTCCTAGCGCCAGGAGGCGTCCATGCGTCCAGGAATCCGACGGTGCATGATTGAACGGACCTTTGCTTGAAGGGCGTTGGAAAGAGCATGAGTGTTAAAGTTCTTGTGGTGGAAGATGAACCTGCCCTGGTGGACACCCTGGAGTACAACCTCCAGCGCCAGGGCTACCAGGTCTCCGTGGCCACCGATGGGACCCAGGCCCTGCGAGTGGCCCGGGAAACCCAGCCCGACCTGATCCTGCTGGATGTCATGTTGCCGGGGCTGGACGGCTTTGAGGTGTGCCGCATCCTGCGGCAAGAGATGAACGTGCCCATCCTCATGTTGACAGCCCGCACCGAAGAAGTAGACAAGGTGGTGGGCCTGGAGGTGGGCGCAGACGACTACCTCACCAAACCCTTCAGCATGCGGGAGCTCCTGGCCCGCATCAAGGCCCTGTTGCGCCGGGTGCGCCTGGTGCGGGAGGAGATGGCCGGCGCCGAGCGGGAAGAGGGCGGCGAGCCGGTGCAGACGGAGCGTTTCGTCTTTGGCGACCTGGTGATCGACCTGGGACGACACGAAATGTCCTGCGGCGGCCGCACCTTTCACCTCAAACCCAAGGAGTTCGAGCTCCTGGTCTTCCTGGCCCGCAACCGGGGCATCGTCCTCAGCCGGGATCTCATCCTGGAACGGGTTTGGGGCTGGGACTATGACGGCGGCAGCCGCACCGTGGACGTTCACGTCCGCTGGCTGCGGGAGAAGATTGAAGAGGAGCCCTCAAAGCCCAAACGCATCGTCACGGTGCGCGGAATCGGCTACCGCTTTGAGGGCTGAGCGTGCCACTGACGAGGAGAGGACGTGGGACTGTTGAGCCCCCGTGGGCAGGAGGATGCGGAGAGGATGGATATCCGGCATTGGGAACGCTGGCGCCCGGTGCTGGTGGATGGGCTTTTGATCCTGGCCCTGACAGTCGGCCTGGCCTTGTATCTTTCCCTGGCCATCCACAGCCGGGTGCAGGAAGGCCTGGTCGCCCAGGAGATGGCCCGGCTGCAGCGGCTGGCCACCCTGCCCCAGCTGGTGACCGCCTGGCGCGACGGCAGCGATGAACTCCAGACTCTGTTATCCCAGGAAGCTGCCGTCCTGGGCGGGCGCCTGGCCGCGGTGTCCAACGCCGGCCAGCTCCGGGCCGTTTCCCATCCGGCCGCGGGGGATGGCATCCCCTGGGCCAGCCTGCCGGAAGTGCGACAGGCCATCAGCCAGGGGGTGGCCCATGCTCTGCGCCCGGATCCCCTGACCGAGGAGCCGGCGCTGCTGGCTGCTGCGGTGGTGATGGAGAACGGCCGGCCCCTGGGGGTGTTGCACTGGACCCTGCCCCAGGCCGAGCTGGAGGCCGGCATCCCTGCCCTGTGGCGGCCCATCGGCCGGGCCGCCGTGATTGCCCTGGCGCTCCTGGTGGCCCTGCTCACCGGGCGGGCGATCCAGACCTCCCGGCGCATTCGGCGTCTGACCGAGGTGGTGGAGCGAGTGACCCAGGGGGACCTGGATGCCCGCATCCATTCCCTGGGCAGCGGTGAGATCGGCCAGTTGGCTCAGGCCTTCAACCGCATGGCCGACAAATTGCAGAAGCAGATCAAAAAGCGAGGGCGGGAGAAGGACCGGCTCAACACGGTGCTCCACGTCATGACCGACGGTGTGCTCATCCTCAACCGCCATGGCCGGGTTCGTCTCCTCAACCCGGCTGCCGCTCGCCTGCTGCGGGTCGAGCCGGAACGGGCCCTGCGGCGCTCTTTCATCCAGGTGGCCCGGGACCACCGCATCGCCGAGGTCTGGACCCGCTGCCGGGAGAGCGGCCAGGAAGAGGTGGCGACCATGGAGCTGACGCCCACCCAGTTCCTCCGGGTGATCGTGACCCCCTTCCTCAAGGGCAAGGATCGGGGGTACCTGGTCCTGCTCCAGGACTTGACCCAACTCCGCCGCCTCCAGATGGTCCGCCAGGATTTCATCAGCAACATCTCCCACGAACTGCGCACCCCCCTGGCTTCGCTCCAGGCTTTGGTGGAGACCCTCCAGGACGGCGCGCTGGAGGATCCGCCGGCTGCCCGCCGCTTCCTGGGCCGGATGGAAGTAGAGGTGGACGCCCTGACCCAGATGGTGGAAGAGTTGTTGGAGCTGTCCCGCATCGAATCAGGGCAGGTGCCCCTGCGCCTGCGGTCCACGCCCGTCCTTGAAGCCGTGTTGCCCGGGGTGGAGCGGCTGCGTCCCCAGGCGGAGCGGGCCCAGCTGGAGCTGGCCATCCACCTGCCGCCGGATCTGCCCCCCGTGTTGGCGGATGCGGTGCGGGTGCAGCAGGTGATCACCAACCTGGTGCACAACGCCATCAAGTTCACCCCGGCGGGCGGCCGGGTGGAGGTCTCCGCCCAGGCCGGCGAGGGGGAACTCACCGTGATGGTGGCGGACACCGGCATCGGCATCCCGCCCCAGGATCTGCCCCGCATCTTCGAGCGTTTCTACAAGACGGACCGCTCCCGCGCGGCCGGCGGCACCGGGCTGGGGCTGGCCATCGCCAAGCATGTGGTCCAGGCCCACGGGGGGCGCATCTGGGCCGAGTCTGTCCTGGGGGAAGGCAGCCGTTTCTACTTTACCCTGCCCCTGGCTGAATCCATGCCGGACGATTCCGCGCCCCCGACAGACACGGCCCTGGCCCGCTCGACCTCTTCCTGAGCGCCTTTTCCCCCTATCCTGCCTGCCGCGTCATCCCCATCTGTTAACACAATTTTTACATCTCCTTAACCGATTCGTTGTCAAATGTGCTTCGGCCATTAACCGACGCCCTTTACTATGGGGGCGTCTGGCAGTGGATCCTGGAGTGTGGCCCGCCGTTGAGCCCCGTTCAGATGGGGAGCGCAGAGGGTAGCGAATCCCTGCTAGGAACGGACACATTGAAAAACCAGTCATGAACCGTTATCGAAGGAGTTCACAAATGCGAAAATTGGTGGGATTGGCGCTTCTGCTTGGCGTATTGGTGATGGCCGCATGCTCGGCCCCGGCAGCGACACCGTCGGATACCGGCGCAGCATCTGGTGAAGCGGCGGCCAGCGAGGGCGCCGCCCAGGAGAGTGCGCCGGATGCCCAGGGCGACACCATCATCATCGACGGCTCCAGCACCGTGGCGCCCATTTCCGCGGCCGTGGCCGAAGAGTTCCAGCGGGCGAATCCCGGCGTCCGGGTGCCGGTGGGCATCTCCGGGACGGGCGGCGGTTTTAAGAAGTTCTGCGCCGGTGAAACCGACATCTCCGACGCCTCCCGGCCCATCAAGGAGAGCGAAGTCGAACAGTGTGCCCAGAATGGCATCGAGTACATCGAGCTGCCGGTGGCCTTCGACGGCCTAGCCGTGATGGTGAACCCGGCCAACGACTGGGCTGAGTGCCTGACCGTGGACGAGCTGAAGACCATCTGGGAGCCGGCCGCCGAGGATGTCATCACCAACTGGAACCAGGTGCGGGCCGACTTCCCGGATCGCCCCCTCAACCTCTACGGTCCCGGCGTGGACTCGGGTACCTACGATTACTTCACCGAGGCTATCGTGGGGGAGGAAGGGGCCAGCCGGGGAGACTTCCTGCCCAGCGAGGACGACAACGTCCTGGTCCAGGGGGTTGCCGGTGACGAGAATGCCCTGGGCTTCTTCGGCCTGGCCTACTACGAACAGAACCAGGACAAGCTGAAGCTGGTGGCGGTGGATGGCGGCAACGGCTGCGTGTTGCCCAGCGCCGAGACGGTGATCGACGGCACCTACCAGCCCCTGGCCCGGCCCATTTTCATCTACGTCAACCGGGCCCGGGTGGACGAGAAACCCATCCTGAACGACTTCATCACCTTCTACCTGGAAAATGCGGCTGCCCTGTCTGCCGAGGTGGGCTACGTGCCCCTGAGCGACGAGATCTATCAGCTGGCCCAACAGCGCTTTGAAGAGCGCATCACCGGCTCCATCTTCGAGGGGCTGGGCTCCACGGTGGGCGTCTCCCTGACGGATCTGCTGACCCGGGAGAAGGGGGAATAACGGAGGCCGGTATCCCTGGTCGAGGTTTGAACGGCACCCAAGGCACACATCTGCCAACCAATGGGTACGTGGGAGAGGTCGCGAGGGCTCCTCGGCGGCCTCTCCCGGCTGTTTTGTCGGCGGCCCGAAATCTGGGGACCATGGTAGAATTTAGAAACATGCGAAGGAACCAATCCATGGCTATCTCGAAGCTGGAAGAAACATTGCCTGCTGCCCGGCAGCAGGAGGTGCGCCCGCCCTACGGAAGGCGCCGGCGGTGGAACGAGCTGATCATCCAGGCGTTCCTGTTTGTGTGTGCGGCCGTTTCCATCCTGACCACCCTGGGGATCATCCTGGTCCTCCTCCAGGAGACGGTGCTCTTTTTCCGGCAGGTTTCGCCGCTGGAATTTTTCACCGGTACCCGCTGGACGCCCCTCTTCGCCTCCAAGCGCTTCGGCGTCTTGCCCCTGGTCAACGGCACCATCCTGGTGGCGGCGGGGGCCATGGTGGTGGCCCTGCCCCTGGGAGTCCTGGCCGCGATCTACATGAGTGAATATGCTGCCGAGCGAACCCGCCGCATCCTGAAGCCCATCCTGGAGGTGCTGGCCGGCATTCCCACAGTGGTCTACGGCTACTTCGCCCTGACCTTTGTCACGCCGATCTTGAAGACCCTCTTCCCCCAGACCCAGGCCTTCAACGCCGCCAGCGCTTCCCTGGTGATGGGTTTCATGATCCTGCCCATGGTGGCCTCCATTTCCGAGGATGCCCTGTCGGCGGTGCCCCGCTCCCTGCGGGAAGCGGCCTATGGGCTGGGGGCTACCAAGTTCGAGGTAGCCACCCAGGTTGTGGTGCCGGCGGCCCTCTCGGGCATCTCGGCGGCCTTCATCCTGGCCATCTCCCGGGCCATCGGCGAGACCATGATCGTGGCCATTGCCGCGGGCCAGCAGCCCAAGCTGACCCTCAACCCGCTGCAGTCCATCGAGACCATGACCGCCTACATCGTCCAGGTGAGCCTGGGCGACACGCCCCATGGCACCATCGAATATCAGACCATCTTCGCGGTGGGTTCCCTGTTGTTTGTGATGACGTTGGTATTGAACCTGGTGAGCCACTGGATCACCAGGCGCTATCGGGAGGTGTACGAATGATGGAGGCGACCCCCATGGCCGCACCGTCGGCCACGGTTCGACAGCTGGAGGCGCGCCGGCGCCGGGGCCAGCTCTTTGAGAAGCTCTGCCTGGCTGCCGTGCTGGTGGCCATCCTGGTGCTGCTCTCCCTGCTGGTAGACGTGGTGCTGGACGGCTTGCCCTGGCTGCGTCCCCAGCTTTTTACCGAGTTTCCGTCCCGTTTCCCCGAGCGGGCGGGCTTGCGTTCGGCCTTGCAGGGGACCCTGTGGATGATCGGCCTGACGGCGCTCATGTCCTTTCCCATCGGCGTGGGCGCGGCCATCTACCTGGAAGAGTATGCCCGGCGCAACAGCTTCATCACCCAATTCATCGAGATTAACATCGCCAACCTGGCCGGCGTGCCCTCCATCATCTACGGCCTGTTGGGCCTGGGCCTCTTTGTCCGGGGGCTGGAGCTGGGGCGGAGTGTGTTGGCCGGCTCCATGACCATGGCGCTCCTGGTGCTGCCCATCATCATCGTCTCTTCCCGCGAGGCCATCCGGGCGGTGCCTCCGTCCTTGCGCCAGGCGGCCTTTGCCCTGGGCGCGACCCAGTGGCAGGTGGTGCGTCACCATGTGTTGCCCAATGCCATGGGCGGCATCCTGACGGGCACCATCCTGGCCATGTCCCGGGCCATCGGCGAGACGGCCCCCCTGATCACCATCGGTGCCCTGACCTTCATCGCCTTTGACCTGCGGGGTCCCCTGGACATCTTCACGGTGTTGCCCATCCAGATCTTCAACTGGATCTCCCTCCCCCAGCAGGAGTTCCACAATCTGGCAGCGGCAGGGATCCTGGTCTTGCTGGCCGTCCTGTTGACCATGAACGGATTGGCCATCTATTTGCGAAATCGCTTACAGCAGCGCTGGTAGCCAGGTTGGTATAGTGAGTACGACCCTGAAACAAGAGGAAAATGGTATGACCACAAACGTGTTGACCCGACGCCCTGAGATCCACGCCGGGCCCCAGGTGGCCGCGCCTGAGCCCACGGAGACGGCCATCGAGACCCGAGGGTTGAACGTCTACTACGACAAGTTTCATGCAGTGCGGGATGTGAACCTGCGTATCGCCGCGCGCAAGATCACCGCCATGATCGGCCCGTCGGGCTGTGGCAAGAGCACCGTGCTCCGCTGCTTCAACCGCATGAACGATCTCATCCCCACGGCCCGGGTAGAGGGCGAAGTCCTCTTCCACGGCCACAACATCTACGCGCCGGGGGTAGACCCGGTGGAGGTGCGTCGGCGCATCGGCATGGTCTTCCAGAAGCCCAATCCCTTCCCCAAGTCCATTTACGAGAACGTGGCCTGGGGCGCGCGCATCAACGGCTTCCAGGGGGATATGGACGAGCTGGTGGAGGAGTCCCTGCGGGGGGCCGCGCTGTGGGATGAGGTGAAGGACAAGTTGCACCAGAACGCCCTGGGCCTCTCCGGCGGCCAGCAGCAGCGCCTCTGCATTGCCCGGGCCATTGCCGTCAAGCCCGAGATCATCCTGATGGATGAGCCCTGCTCGGCCCTGGATCCCATCGCGACCCTGGCCATCGAAGATTTGATGAAGGAGTTGGTGGCTTCCTACACCATCATCATCGTCACCCACAACATGCAGCAGGCGGCCCGGGTCTCCGATTTCACCGCCTTCTTCATGGTGGACGAGCGGCGCACCGGTCATCTGGCCGAGTATGGCCCGACGGACCAGATTTTCACCCGGCCCAAAAACAAGGCGACGGAAGATTACATCACCGGCCGCTTCGGTTGAGTCCGGCTGTGATGGGCATGCCTGGCCTCGGGGCCTTTGGGATGCTGTTTGTCGTATCTACGCCACCGTGTACTAGGGAGGAGCCGTCATGGCGCGGATGTTTTTTACCCAAGAACTACAAAAATTGCAGGACGAACTGCTGCTCATGGGCAGCCATGTCATCCAGGCCATCCGAGAGGCCGTGGCCGCGCTCCAGCAGGGTGACTTGGAAGCTGCCCGGCGCCTGATCGCCGGGGACCGGGAGATCAACCGCCAGAAGTACCACATCGAGGAGCGCTGCCTGACCCTGATCGCCACCCAGCAGCCCATGGCCCGGGATCTCCGCCTGCTGGCGGCCATTCTGGAAATCTCCACCGAGCTGGAGCGCATGGGGGATTACGCCAAGGGGATCAGCAAGATCGTGCTCTTCCTGAACGGGCGGCCGACGTTGGAGGTTCGGCCGGAATTCCAGGAGATGTGCGAGAAGGTCCTGGAGATGTTGCAGCGGGCCCTGGATGCCTTTGTGGGCCAGGACCTGGAGGCGGCCCAGACCATTCCCCAGGACGACGATGAGGTGGACGCCTGTTACAACCGGCTGAACCGCTGGTTGATCGACACCATCCTGGCCCACCCGGAGCGCATCGATCAGGCCAACTACCTCTCCTGGGCTGCCCATAACCTGGAGCGGGCCGGCGATCGGGTCACCAACATCTGCGAGCGCACCATCTACACCTTGACCGGTGAATTTGTGGAGTTTGACGCGGAAGAGCCTGCCTTCAACGGGCGAAGCTAAAGCCTGGACAGGCCCTCAGGAGGCGTCGCCCTGCAGCGCCTGCAGGGCTTCCACCAGGAGACGATTCTCCTCCGGCCGCTGGGTGGCAATGCGGATGTAGTTGGGCAGGCCAAAGGAGGTGCAGTCCCGTACCAGGATGCGCTGCTGGACCAGCGCCTGTCGCACCTGGGTGGCATCCTCCACCGGCAGCAGGAAGAAATTGGTGCTGGTGGGCAGGGGGGCCATCCCGGCCGCCTGAAGGGCCTGGCGCAGGGCCTCCGTCTCCTGGCGGAGGCGGGCGGTGGTTTCCGCACGCCAGGCCAGGTTGTCCAGGGCCGTTGTGCCGGCGATCTGGGCCAGGGTATTCACGTTCCAGGGCGGCTGGGCCACTTGCATGGCCTGGATCAAATGGGGGCTGCCCACGGCGTAGCCTACCCGCAGCCCGGCCAGGGAGAAATCCTTGGTCATGGAGCGCAGGATGATCCAGTCGCCCTGGTCAATCCACCGGGAGGCCGACCAGGGCGTGGGGGTGAACTCGGCGTAGGCCTCATCCACCACCCAGATGCTCTCGGGCGCGAAGCTGTGGAGCCGCTCCAGCTCGTCGGGGCTCAGGTGATGGCCGGTGGGGTTGTTGGGGTTGCAGAGGAAGATCAGGCGGGGCGTTTGCTCGGCCAGCGCTTCGCCCAACTCGTCCAGGGTGGTGGCGCCCGGCGTGTAGCGGCCATCCTCCCGCCGTTCCCAGCCGGGATGACAGGGCTGGATCACCTGGGCATCCACCAGGGATGCCACATTTTCGTATTCGCCAAAGGTGGGCGAGACAATGGCCACCCGGGCGTCCGGGGCAAAGAGCAGGGCGATGAGCCACATGATGTCCGCCGTGCCGTTGCCGGCCAGGACGGCTTCCTCGGGCACCTGATGCAACCGGGCCACGGCCCGGCGCAGCTCCATGGCCAGCCGGTCGGGATAGCGAGAAATGGTGGTCGGCTTGACAGCCGCCTGCACAGCCTGGACCACCGCGGGCGGGGGGCCGTAGGGGTTGATGTTGGATGAAAAGACATGAACCTCATCTGGACTCAGGCCCAGCGATGCCAGCTCGGCGTAGTCCAGGGTGCCGTGTGCCACGATCTGGGGCATGGGCTCCATCTCCGATAAATTAAGTTAAATAACGACAGACATCCTGCCTGTTGGCCATGTGGCGATGGTTGGCCGTTTGTGGCGTGTGCATCTGCAGATCCGGTGTGATATCGATTCTCTCCGGTTGAATGTGTTCCTACCCCGTCACTCATTCCAGCGCATAACCGCATTATAGCACTTCCGGCCGCTTTTTGCGTTTGACAGGGACCGATGGAGTTTCCTCCCTTCTTCTCCGCTCTTCTCCGCAAAACGGTTGGGGTGAATGGCCGTCCGGCAACAGGCTATGAACCGGATGTTAACAGAGCCATAACATCCCTCTTTCAAACTATTAATTGTGTGGCGTTAGAGTAGCAGTGGAAGTTCAAACAAGCCAGAACTTCGCCACTCTCCTCATACGCCCTGGCAAGTTGGCCACCCTGCATGTGAAGGTTGTGGGGTGGCCAACTTGCCGCCGGGAGAGGAATCTATTTGAGGGAAGCGATGGGGATTTTTTTTCAATTGACGACTATGGGGAGGCGTGATAGAATGGGATACCTCCCACATCCCCAAACCAACTCTGGAGAGTTTATCCATGGTGCGTTCACGGCGGCGGATCACGGCCACCGAGCGGAATGAATACCTGCTTTTCCTGTTGCTGGTCGGGCCGAACCTGCTCCTTTTCGGGGTTTTCACCTACTGGCCCCTCTTCTACAATGGATACCTGAGTTTCGTACGCTGGGACATGCTGGCGCCCATCAAGATCTGGGTGGGCCTGGACAATTACCGCTACCTCTTCACATCGCCCGAGTTTGGCACCATCCTGTGGAACACGGTGGTGTTTACCGTGTCTGCAGTGCTCTTGACCTGTGGCATCGGGCTGCTGATGGCTCTGCTGTTGAATCAGCCTCTGCGGGGGCGGGTTGCGGTCCGCGGCATCGTCTTCAGCCCGGTCATGCTCAGCGGTGCCGCCATCGGCATTGTCTGGATCTACATCTTTGATCCCCGCTACGGCCTCCTGGACTTTTTCATCCGGGGGGTGGGCCTGCGCTCGCCCAACTGGCTGCTGGATACTTCCTGGGCCATGACCGCGGTGATCATCGTCCATGTGTGGAAGACCTTGGGCTATGCCGTGGTCATCTACCTGGCCGGCCTGCAGGCCATTCCCCGAGAGCTCTACGAGGCGGCCCTGGTAGATGGCGCAGGCACCTGGGCGCGCTTCCGCCATGTCACCCTGCCGGGCCTGTCGCCGGTCACCTTTTTCCTGGTGATCACCACCGTGCTGGCTGCCTTCCAGTCCTTCGACATCATCAAGGTGATGACCGACGGCGGTCCGGTGAACGCCACGACCACCCTGATCTATTACCTGTATGAAGAGGGCTTCGTTGGCTTCAATGCCGGCCGGGCCGGCGTGGCCGCGGTGGTCCTGTTCCTGGCCATGTTTGTCTTCACCCTGGTGCAGATGCGCTATAGCGAACGCTCTGTCCACTATGCGTGAGGTCCATGTATAGAGCTCCATCCCATGAAATCATGCATGCTTAAAGTAAGCCATGCATCCAGAAACCGGGGAGGGCACACCTCACTGTCACCATCGTCCTTGTGACCATCGTCCTTGTGACCATCGTCTGGGGTTGCCCGTCGCCGACTCGTCCTATCCGTCCTATCAGAACGAATGACATCGAATCGACCATGGCACAAGTAGATTTCGTGGATGAATTGACCCCTGGTCCGGCAGTCACCCAGGCCCCGGTGCAGACCAGTTGGGTGGGCCATCGCCAGAGCTGGCTAAGCCTCGCCTTGGGCTATCTGGGGCTGGCGGCCTGCGTGGCCTTGATCGGTCTGCCCCTGTACTGGATGGTGATCGGCGCCTTCAAAACCACGGCCGAAGTTTATCGCATGCCGCCCACCTGGCTGCCGGCCACGCCCACCTGGACCAACTTTGTCAAGGCCTGGGAGTCGGCTCCCTTTGGGCGTTACTACATCAACACCCTCATTGTAACCCTCTTCGGCAGCGGCTTCGAGATCTTCTTCGCCATCACCTCGGCCTATGCCTTCGTCTTCCTGCGCTTTCCCAAGCGGGAGTGGCTCTTCCTGCTCCTGCTGGCCGCCCTGATGGTGCCCAACCAGGTGACCATTTTGCCCAACTACCTGACCATTGCCCGTCTGGGCTGGATCAACACCTACCAGGGGATCGTGGTGCCCGGCGCGTCGGTGGCCTATGGCACATTTCTGCTGCGTCAATACTACAAAACGCTTCCCCTGGATATTTTGGACGCAGCCCGGGTAGATGGCGCCGGCCACCTGCGGGTGCTCTGGTCCATCGTGCTTCCCCTGGCCCGGCCGGCCATCATCTCCTTTGGCCTGCTGAGTGTGGTGGCCAAGTGGAATGATTTCCTCTGGCCGTTGATCGTCACCAACACCAAGGACATGCGGGTCCTCTCCATCGGCATCTACTGGCTCATGGTGGAAGAAGGCACCATCGACTGGGGCGTGGTGATGGCGGGCACCCTCTTCGTGGTGTTGCCGGTAGCCCTGATTTTCCTCTATGCCCAGCGATACATCGTGGAAGGGATCGCCGCGGGTGCCGTGAAAGGCTGATTCGGGTTCCCCCTATCGCGCAGGTGCTCCGTCCCCGTCCTATGGTGGGATGGGACCGGCGTGTGATAGTTTGATTCATCAGATGATGACCGTTTGGAATGTTCACACAGATCAGGAGTGACCATGTCTACCTTCCGTATGAACCGGCGACAGCTTTTGAAGAACCTGGCCATCGGCACCGGCGCCGTGGCCCTGGCAGCCTGTGCCCCGGCGGCAGCTCCCGCCGGCAATACCGGCAGCGCAGCCAGCTCGAGCGGGTCGGCAGCCCCGGCCGCGGAGCCCGTCACCATCACCCTCTGGAGTAGCTACTCGGGCAAGAACGGCGAAGCAGAGGCCGCGCTGGTCCAGAAGTTCAACGAAAGCCAGAGTGATGTGGTGGTGGACTACCAGTTCCAGGGCAACTACGAGGAAACGGCCCAGAAGGTGACCGCCGCGCTCCAGGCCCGCACCGCTCCCGACGTCTCCCTGCTGAGCGACGTGTGGTGGTTTAAGTTCTACCTGAACCAGGCCCTGGTCCCCCTGGATGATTTGCTGGCGGCCGCCAACGTGGACGTGAACGACTACCAGGACTCCCTGATCAATGAAGGCGTACGCCAGGGCAAGCACTACTGGATCCCCTTCGCCCGCAGCACCCCCCTCTTCTACTACAACAAGGAGAAGTGGGCCGAGGTAGGCCTGCCGGACCGGGGCCCCGAGACCTGGGACGAGTTCATGGAATGGGCGCCGGAGCTGGTGCGCATGGAGGGCGACGAGATGAAGGTCTCGGCCTTTGCCCACCCGGATGGCGCCAGCTACATCGCCTGGCTCTTCCAGGGCGTGACCTGGCAGTTCGGCGGCAAATACAGTGACCCGGACTTCACCATGCACATGACCGATGAGAACACCATCCGGGCCGGCCAGTTCTACTACGACACGGTGCACACCTGGAAGTGGGCCGTGCCCAGCAAGGACCTGGCCACCGACTTCATCAACGGTCTGACCGCGGCCGCCATGATGTCCACCGGTTCCATGGGCGGTATCAAGGCCAACGCCCAGTTCGAGTTCGGCACCGCCTTCCTGCCCAAGAAGGATTACTTCGGCTGCTGCACTGGCGGCGCCGGCCTCGCCATCCTTTCCACCACACCGCCGGAGAAGCGGGACGCGGCCATGGCCTACATCGCCTTCGCCTCCAGCCCCGAGCAGACGGTCTTCTGGGCCCAGAACACCGGCTACATGCCCGTGCGCAAGAGCGCGCTGGAGAGCGCCGAGATGCAGGCCTACTTCGAGGAGTTCCCCCAATTCAAGACCGCGGTGGAACAGCTGCCCCTGACCCGTCCCCAGGATGCGGCCCGGGTTTGGGTCCCCAACGGCGACCAGATCATCGGCAAGGGGCTGGAACGCATCACCGTCCAGTCCGAGGATGTGGCTACGGTCTTCGGCGAACTGCAGGACACCCTGACCCGAGAGGCGGAGCCCATCGTCACCCAGCTGCGGGCCATTGAAGGCTAGGCAGGATCCACCGCTCATGGCCATCGCGGCATCGAGCCGGAAGACAACCGGGGGCCAGGCTGCCCCCGGTTGGGACCTGCACCTGGCCTACTGGATCTCCCAGGTCGGCAGCCCGCCCATCACCGCCCTGGCCGCGGCCTGCACCCTGGCGCTGGCCACCCGGGCGGCCTGGCAGTGGGCTGCCCTCTACACGGCCGGCGTCGTGGCCTTCCCCCTGCTCTTCATCGTGTGGCTGGTGGCTCGAGGCTCCATCCGGGACATCCACATCCCTGTACGACGCCAGCGGGTGGGCCCCCTGTTGGTTTCCCTGGGCGCCGGGCTGCTCACCTGGCTGGTCATGCGGTTGTACGCGGCTCCCCGCCCCTTTCTGCTGCTGGCCCTCCTGAGCAGCGTCCAGACGGCGTGTGTTCTCTTCATCACCCTGCGCTGGAAGATCAGCATGCACGCGGTCTCCATGGCCGGCCTGGCCAGCCTGGCGCTTCTGCTCTGGGGGGAGGCCGCCACGCCAGCCCTGCTGGGCATCCCGCTGGTTGCCTGGTCCCGGGTTCGGCTGCGTCGCCACACCCTGGCCCAGACCGTGGCCGGCGCGCTGTTAGGGGCATCGGTGACCCTGGCCATCATGACGGCCGGGTGATCCTGCATTCAGCAGGGGCAGGCAGGGGCGTGAAGAGGGGTGGCCGGCGTCTCGTGCAGGCGTGCTTCATTTCGAGGGTCATCAGTTATCAGTGAGGACGGCTCAGGGCGGTTGGCATCCACGTGGGGTATACGTCTGTAAAACGTGCTTGCAAATTTGCCCGGATGCTTGTAAGATAGAATCCCGTCCAAATATTTCTCATTGTTGGAGAAAAGGAGACCGATAGATGTTCTACCGAAAGCAGTTGATGGTGTTGGTTGCTTTAGTCCTGCTTGTTTTCTCCCTCAGCGCGTGTACGGTTGGCGCTGGCGTCCAGGTGCCGGATCGGGATGTCTCCATTAGCCTGGAAGATGCGCTGGAAGCCCAGAACATGGCGGTCACCGGCATGATGATGGGCGGTGTTGAGCTGACCGAGACCCAGTTCAGCAGCCTGCTGACCGAGCTCCTCAAGGCCAACAGCGGCGAGAACAATCCCGTCACCAGCATCAAGGCCTGGTTCGAACCCGACACGATTTACCTCCAGGTGAACCTGAAGGAGGGCGTCCTGCCTGCTGCCTTCGGCACCACCCTGAACCTGGTCGGTTCCGTGGATGTGGTGGACAACCACCTGGCCATCACCGTGCGGGAAGCTTCGGCCGGCCCGTATGCCGTGTCGGGCGCCATGCTGGCCCCGGTCAACGCGCAGCTCAACGCGGCCCTGGCCAACTATCAGCTCCTGATGCCGGTAGACGTCTCCCTGGATACGGGCGTGCTGTCGGTGAGCATGGGCCAGTAAACCGGTCCAACCAATGTCTCAAGCCAGGAGGGGCCTGCATCATGATGCAGGCCCCTCTCCTTTTGGTCGATTGCTGTAACGACCCCGGAGAAGGCTACAGGCGGGCCAGGGCGATGGCCAGCCGGCGGCGGTTCTCCGGCCGAATGAAGTGGCGGAAGTGCCCGGGGAATTCCTGGACCATCCCAGCGATCTCCCCCATCTCCCCCTCAATCCAGGCATCCAGTGGGCCGGACCCATCCTGTCGGGCCTGCCATTTCTGGAGCCGCTTGCATGCCACCACCCGATCGTTCAAGTGGCCCAGGTAGTCCTGTAGACCCTTGAGCTGTCGGATCAGGGCTTCCCCTTCCTCCCCCAACAGATGACGACTGAACTCCAGTCCATAGCGCAGGTACTTGCACTCCACCCGCAGCCCATGGAGTGTTTCGGCAGAGAGCTCCACCCCCTGATCCAGGAGCGCTTCTGCGCTGCGGATCAGGGAAAAGTGGTGCCAGAGGGTGTTGGGAAAGACATGGCGCACTTGGTAGGGATGCAGGGCTTCACCAGGTGCCCGATCCCTTTTGGGTGTGCCGGCGCCAGGAGTGCGGCAGAAGCGGTCCAGCTCCTGGATGAACTGGCGCCACTCCTCCCGGTCCAGAAAGGCCACCAGCGCGGCATGCTCCTGCTGACGCTGCTGGCGCCACGCCCGCCGCAACTGCCGCAGCACCTGGCCATCCATGCCCGGCCAGGATTTACGCCCTCGAGCCAGCCCAGCCAGCCCCACATCCAGGTCCCGCACCCGGCCCAGGGCCCGGCCCGCCTGTTTCATCCGCTTGAGGAAAGGGCGCACCCGTTTCCGCCGCCAGTGGTCGACAAACAGGCGCTGGACTGTGCGGGCCCGGCGAATGGCCACCCGCATGTCGTGGATGTACTCCGGGTCCCTGCCGGAACGGGCGCCGTGTTCGTTGAGCACCAGCTGCATCAGCTGCACGCGCCAGATCAGCCGGCACGCCTCGGCTACGGGCATCTCCGGCTGGATACCGGCCACCGGGCCGGCTGGCGTCGGTTCCAACTGGCTCAGCGCGCGGAGGGCTGTCTCCAGCTTGTTTTCCCGGGCCACTTTGAGGCCCAGGGCCTTGCGTAGCTGGCGCACCAGGGGGCGGAGGGCGTCGGCTTCCGAATCCGCCAGCAACTCCAGCTCAAGCTCGTCAAACTGGTGCCAGGGTTGGGCGCCGGGCTGGGCGTGGGTGGCCCCGGTGGTGGCCTCCGGCGGGTAGACGCTCACCCGGTCCAGGCTCAGCTCGGCCAGCGGACCCGCCTGGCCGTCCAGCTCGGGGACCCCCACCTGGGGCCAGAGGAGGCCCTTGCTCCGCCGCTGCTGCAGCAGGCAGAGCAGGCGCAGGGGCGTTTCCTCGACCCCCAGGCCGCCCAATACCTCCTGGATGGCCGGCGGCCAGGCGGGCGGGGGCAGGGGAGTGTCCGCGGGCAGAGGGACTTCCACCTCCAGGCGTTCCACCACCGCGCCCCGGCGCAAGGGTATGCCCTTGAGGCCGGCCAGGATCTGGCCGTCCACCCGGCGCAGGCGCAGAACATAGCCATGGCGGATCAGGTCGTAGGCATCCGTGTCGAAGTAGCCATCCCAGAGCTCCACTTCCCGCTGCGGTTGAAAGCGGTAGCCGTCCAGCGCCTGGGCGGCTTGTTGGACCTCTTCCGGTGCCATCGACTTGTGGCGTGGGCGAAGTTTGGCTTCAATTTCTCGGGGCATTTGGGACTCGTCTGCACAAAGGATATTCTTTTTTGAACGCAACGGCGCAAAGACGCAGTGTCAGAGTGCTATCTTTGCACTTCTTGGGTGCCACTGGTACGTAGGGTGGGTCTCCGGCCCGCCGGGGGTGGCTGGATCAACAGGGACAGCGGGCGGGCACGGGGGGCCGTCCCTACCGGGCGTGGTGATGGACATCTACCTGGGGCTGTTCGCCCCTTCCCGGGGGCTGAATCGGCAGGCTGATGGAGACCGTGGTGCCCACATCCACCGTGCTGTCGATGTGGATCTGGCCGTGGTGGAGGTCCAGGATCTCTTTCACAATGGAGAGCCCCAGCCCGGTGCCGGGTATGTTCTCCACCGACCGATGGGTGCCCCGGTAGAAGCGATCAAAGATGTGAGGGAGATCCTCCGGCGCGATGCCCAGGCCCGTGTCCTGGATGCGACAGTGCACCAGGCCATGCTCCCGGTCGGCGGCGGTGGTGATGGTCACGCCGCCTGCGGCCGTGTAGTTGAGCGCGTTGACGACCAGGTTGGTCATCATCTGGGAAAGCTGGTTGTAGTCCCCCAGGATCAGGGGCAGGTCTGGCTCCGGGTGGAAGGTCAGCTCCAGGCCGGCCGCTTCTGCCTTGGGGCGGTACATCTCCACCACCTGGCGAATGACGCCGTTGAGGTCGGTGGGCTCCATCTCCCGGGGCTTGTGTTGGGCCATCTCCAGCCGGGAGAGGCTGAGGATGTCATCCACCAGCTGGCTCAGGCGGTCGATGCTCACGCTGAGCATGGCCTCATAGTGGGCTCGCTTTTCGGGCTTGCCCCTGTTCAACAGGGACATGTAGAGTTTCAGGCTGCTGATGGGCGTGCGCAGCTCGTGGGAGACGTCGGAGACGAACTTGGATTTCAGGGCGTCCAGCTCCTGGAGCCGCTCCACCGCCTCGGCCAGCTCCCGGGTGCGCTCCGCCACCCGCTCCTCCAGCGCCGCGGCGTGCCGTTGAATTTCCTCGTACAGTTCCGCCCGATAGAGGGCGTTGGCGGCGATATCGCCGATGGCGACCAGTTGCCGTATCTCCTCGGGCGAAAAGGGGCGCTCCCGGCCGATCCAGAGCGCGCCCATGGCTTTGCCCTGGGCGATGAGGGGAACGCCGGCCAGGGCCTGCACATCTTCCCACATCTGCACCGCCCACGGGCGTGTCTCCGGGGTCAGGTGGTTCAGCACCAGGGGCTGGCCGCTCTCCAGGATTTGCCCGCTGAGGGAATGGTGCATGGGAATGGCCAGGCCGACGGTATCTTTGTGGGTGCCTTCCACATACTCCACCACAAAGGCATTCTGGGCCGGATCTTCCCGGAGGAGGGCTGCATTGGATGCCTCCAGCAGGAGCTGCAACTGCTGCAGGATGATGGGAGCCATCTCGGCCCGGGTGACGGCCTCGCGCAGGGCGGCGGCCACCGCGGCAATGGCCTGTTGTTCCCGTTCGGCCCGCCGGCGAGCCGTCACATCCCGCTGGATCAGCGCGTGATTGATGACCCGCTCCTGGGCGTCGCGGATGGGGAAGATGGAGAGCTCCACCTCGTAGATGGTGCCATCCCGGTGTCGGGCCTGGGCCAGCCCCATCCACTCCACAGCCTGCTGGACCGCAGCCGCCAGGTGACTCCGGCAGCTTGCCTGGGGATAGGGCGCCTCCAGATCCTGGATCGTCTGGCCCTGCACTTCCTCCAGGGTATAGCCGGTCATGCGGGTGAAGGCCCGGTTCACATAGATCAGGTGCCCGGCCTGGTTGAGGATGGCCGCGCCGTCGGCCATCTGTTCCACCACCGCAGCCAGCCCCGCCAGCTTTTCCTCCACCTGCACCCGCTCGGTCAGGTCCCGCACCACGCCCAGCACAGAGACAGGACGGCCCTGGGGATCCAGCTCCGGGGTCAGCCGTGCCTCGAAGTGGCGCGGGCCGTCCGGCGTGGGGTACTCGAAGGTCAGGCGCACCTCCTGGCCTGCCAGCGCCTGGCGGATATGTTCTTCCCACACCGCGACGTGCTCCGGATCCAGGCCCACTTCCGTGCTGGTCCGGCCGATGAAGGCTTCCGGCGGCATACCGGTCACCTGTTCGATGGCCGGGTTGGCATATCGGTAGCGGCATTCCCGGTCGAACCGGATGATGACGTCCGGCGTGTGCTCTACCAGCGCGCGCAGCTCCTGTTCCCGCTGGTGGAGCCGCGCCTCCATCTCTTTCTGGACAGTCACATCCCGGGTGATGGTACCCAACATGGATGCGCCATCGGCGCGGACAGGGAAGGTGATGGACTGGACCACCCGCCGGGTGCCGTCGGGCCGTCGAATGGTCCGTTCTTCAGCCTGGCCCGGGATTTCCTGCCCGGCCCGCAGGGCAGCCAACGCCGTCCGATAGGGATCGCCCTCGCCAGTCGGTTGGCCGTCGGGGGAAAGGAGGGCCTGGATTTCCCAGATGGGACGCCCCACCACGGCTGGCCGGCTCAGGCCGGTGATGGCTTCCTGCCCGCGATTCCACTCCACGATGGCGCCGGTCTCGTCCACCAGCATGATGCCGTCGATGGAGGAGGAGACCAGTTGGCGAAACTTTACTTCGCTGGCCTGGAGCGCCAGCTGTGCCTGGAGGAGGCGAGCCGCCACCTGGATGCGGGCCAGCAGCTCCCGCTGGTTGACCGGCTTGACCAGGTAATCGTCGGCACCTGCCTCCAGCCCGCTGATCCGGTCGTCATCGCTGGTTCTCAGCGCGGAGATCATGATGACATACGGGGAGGCAAAGGCCGCATCCGCCTTCAGCTGGCGACAGATCTCATCCCCTTCCAGGTCGGGAAGAACCCGATCCAGCAGCACGATGGGGGGACGATGGCGGCGGGCCAGCGCCAGGGCCTCCTGGCCGTTGGTGGCTTCCAGCACGGCATAGCCGGCCCGGCGCAGGATGGTACTGTAGAGGCGCAGGAGAGTCAACGTGTCTTCGACGATGAGAACGGTCAATGGGACACTCATCCTTGCTAGTACAGTTCGATGAAAGGTCGCATGGTCAAGGTCGGGTTTGAGCTACGGAGGTGCCATTTGGGCCAGGCGCCGGGCGATGCTTTCCACCAGGCTATTGGGATCGACGGGTTTCTGCACGATTTGGAAACGGCGCGCTCCGGACTTTGGGCCTGCGCCCGCCTGGCTCACCAGGAGGACAGGCACCGAAAAGTCCGGCTGGGCCACTCGTTGCAGCAGGCCCTCCTGGCCCATGGGCGTGGTCGAAAGGTCCGCCACCAGCAGGGCTACCTGGCCGGCCCATTCCTGGAGCAGGGCCAGGGCCTCGTAGCCGGTGGCCGCCGCCAGGATCCGATAATCCTGCGGGTCGATGGCCTCTGCCAGCGCCGTCCGGGTGGGCAGATCGCCAGCCAGGACCAACACTGCCGGCCGCGCGACGTCTGCCGGACCAGGGGTCTCCCCCTCGTCGGGGGGGGCCTCCGGGGCGGGGAAGTAGATGGTGAAGGTGGTGCCCTGGCCGGGCGTGCTCTGGCAGACGATCTGCCCCTCGTGTTGTCGCACAATGCCGTAGACCTGGGAAAGCCCCAGGCCAGAACCCCGCCCGGGCGGCTTGGTGGTGAAAAACGGCTCGAAGATCCGTTCCCGGACATGGGCCGGCATGCCCACACCGGTGTCCCGTACCACCAGACGGACCCAGCGTCCCGGGGGGAGGAGGGGGTCCGGCGGCGGTGTCTCCTCTGTCACCATCAGGGTTGAGAGTCCCAGGTACAGAGTGCCCCCGTGGGGCATGGCCTCCCTGGCGTTGAGGGCCAGGTTAGCCAGCATCTGGCCCAGGCGCTCGTCGTCTCCCAGGACGGTCAGGGGGCCTGGCGGCAGCTCCACCGCCAGGCGGATGGAGTCGGGCAGTTGGGCCCGCAGGCGGGCGGCCTGGTTGGCCAGGAGGGCCGCCAGGTCCACGGGTACCCGTTCGGGGGGCGTCCGCAGGCTGAAATCCAGGACCTGTTGGATCAGGCGGGCGCCCCGGTTGGCGTGGTTGCTGATGGTCTCCAGTTGGGCTCGGAGTTTGGCAGGGAGTCCGGGCGTCCGCAGGGCCCACTGGGCGTGGAGGAGGATGACCGACAGAATATTGTTAAAGTCGTGGGCCATGCCGCCGGCCAGGGTACCCAGGGTCTCCAACCGCTGGGCCTGGCGCAGGGCATCCTCCAGCTGCTTTCGGTCGGTAATGTCCCGGAAGATGGCCACCAGGATACCCTGGCCGGAGGTCGACGTTGGAGAGCGGACCGAATGGCTGCTCACCTGGGGCGGTTCGCTGCCGGGCAGGCTGAAGATGTGGAATTCATACCAGCCGGCCCGCACCGCGTCCTGGTAGAAAAGCTCTATGTGTTCTTCCCGGCCCGGATGCTGCCACACCTCCTGGAAGAGGGCTAACAGGCCGGTGGATGGCGCCTGGGGCAGGATCTCGGTGAGCATCTTGTGGCTGGCCTGGGCGCGGCGCAGGGAGAGGGCCTGTTCCGCGGCCTGGTTCAGATCCAGGAGCAAAAAGTTGGCCCCCTGGTCGACGCCCTGGCAGATGAGGACGCCGTTGGGCATGTGGTCGAAGAGGCTGCGGAAACGGGCTTCGCTCTGTTGGAGCTCCAACGCCAGTTGTTGGCGCTCTTCCAGGGCCTGCCATTCCCGCAGGACACGCTGCACCAGCCGGGGCATCTCCAGCAGGGTCTCCGGGCTCTTCACCACGTAGTCTCGGGCGCCAGCCTTCAAAGCGGCGACGGCGCTGGTCTCGTCCCCCTGGCCGGTCATGATCAGGACGGGACAGGGGGGCAGCCCGGCCTGGGGCGTCAACAGCTCTGTGGCCAGGCCGTCGGGCAGATGGAGATCGGCCACCACCAGGTCCGGCCTGTCCTTCTGGCAGAGGGTTTTGGCCGCGGTCAGGGTATCCACCACAGAGAGACGCGCCCAGGGGTATTCTTTCTGGAAGCCGCGACGGATCAGCTCCTGGTGGGCACGTTCATCCTCGACGATGACGACATGTCTGGGTGGCTCTTCCGGATGTCCTGGCAGTTGTTGCACCGTCGTTGCATCGGTCATGATTATGGCCACGGAAAGTAGTTGACCGAGGACCAGTAGTGGCCCACGGCCTGCAACAGCTCCCGCAGTTGGGCAAATTCCACCGGCTTGACCAGGTAACTGTTGGCGTGGCGGTCGTAGGCCTGGGCCACATCCCGCTCTGCGCTGGAGGTGGTCAGGATGACCACCGGGATCCGGCGCAGTTCGGTGCTCTGTTTGATGTGCTGCAGCACCTCCAGCCCATCCAGGCGGGGCAGACGCAGGTCCAACAGGATGAGATGGGGCCGGGGGCTGTTCGGGTCCTGGCTGTACGGCCCACGCCTGAACAGGTAGTCTAGCGCAGCTTCGCCATTGGTCAAATGCTGCAGATTATAACCGTGGATCTGGGGCTCCAGGCCTCGCCGCAACAATTCAGCGTGGGCCGGATCGTCTTCCACCAGCAAAATCCGGAACGCCTGTTCAGGCTTCTGACGGGTCGGCATGGCCGTCTTCCTCCTTCCAGAGGGGCAACGTGAGTTTGAAGGTTGCCCCCATCCCCTGCCCGGCGGACTCAACCCAGATCTGGCCGCCGTGGACTTCCACAATCCGCTTGACCAGTGCCAGGCCGATGCCTGTCCCCTGGCTTTCCCGATCTAGCTGCTCAAACAATTCGAAAATCCGCTCATGATGGCGAGGATCGATGCCCATGCCGTTGTCCCGCACCCAGAAGAGCGCCTGCTCCCCCTGGATCTCACTGCCGATGTCAATGTGGGGGTGGGGCTGGGTGCCCATGTACTTCACCGCGTTGTCCACCAGGTTCAGGAAGACCTCCTGGAGGCGAGCCCGCTCTCCGGCCACGGTGGGCAGATCGGGCGCCACCTGGACGGTGACACCCCGATCGTCAAGCACCCCGGCCAGCATCTCCAGCACGTCCTGGACCAGTTGGGCCATGGAGACGGGCTGGGGCTGGATCTTTTTGCGGCCAGCCCGGGAAAGCCGCAGCAGCTCCTCCAGCAGCCGTTGCATCCGCTCTGCCGCCTCGCGGATGAAGTGGACGTCCGACGCGATCCCGTCCCGATCTTCGGCGGCCAGATCCCGCTCCAGGAGGCTGAGGAAGCCACGGATGGTGACCAGGGGGCTTTTGAGGTCGTGGGAGACGGTGTAGGTGAAGCGCTCCATTTCCGCGTTCCGGGCTTCCAGCTCCTGGATCAGTTCTTTCATCTGGGCTTCGGCCAGCCGCTCTTCGGTGACATCCAGGGCCATGGTGAGGATGAGCCACTGTCCGTCCATCTGCCGGCCCAGGGAGGCGACCCGAAAGTGCCAGATGCGCTGTTCCCCCTGGCTGGTTCGGATGGCCAGCTCCCGTTCCACCACCCGGTCCAAAGGCGGGGGAGATTGGTAGAGGGTGGCCGCGTCGGCCGCTCCTTCCTGGCCCAGGGCCAGCTCCAGCCAGCGGTCCAGGGTGGGGAGATCGGCCTGGGTGTAGCCGGTGATCTGGCACCAGATGCGGTTGACCTGGACCACCTGGCCGTCGCTGGCGTGGATCATGATGGGGATAGGGGCGTGGAGGACGGCGCGGCGGAATTTTTCTTCGCTGAGCTGGAGGGCCTGCTGCGCCTGGATCTGTTCGGTGATGTTCCGGGCGATGCCGTCCACGGCCTGGAGGTTGCCGTCGGCGTCCAGGATGGGCGCGTGGCGATGTTCTGTCCAGATGAGGTTGCCATCCCGGCCTTGCCAGCGCACCACCAGGCGGGGCGTGGCCAGGCTGCCCGGCTGGAGAAGGCGACGGCGGTCCTC
The DNA here is from genome assembly GCF_006569185.2 of Litorilinea aerophila. Taxonomy (NCBI): domain Bacteria; kingdom Bacillati; phylum Chloroflexota; class Caldilineae; order Caldilineales; family Caldilineaceae; genus Litorilinea; species Litorilinea aerophila. Next base: position 34,139 of record NZ_VIGC02000025.1, read on the forward strand.
GGGATGGAGGCGCTGCAGGAGAGAATCGGGATCGGCATAGACCGTTTCCGGGGAGATGCCGGCCAGCGCGGCGATGTTGGGGCTGATGTATTCGAAATGGTAGGTGGGTTGCAGGGCCAGGTGATAGATGATGTCGGGCGCGTTGTCCGCCAGACGGCGGAAGCGCTCCTCGCTGGCCTGGAGGGCCCGTTCTGCGTGGTGGCGCTCCAGGTACAGCAGCGCGCCAGTCACCAGGACGAAGAACCACCCCTTGTAGGTTTGCATGGCCGTGAGGGTAGCCGGATCCTGGGTAAGCCAGGAGAGCAGGCGATCGGAGACGCCGATCCAGATGCTGGCTACCAATATGTAGCCCACGGCCACCCGCAGCGGTCCGCTCATGGAAGGAGGGATGATAGGTTTCATGGCTGAATGACCGAAGACCGATTGGCTACCGGGCCAGACATCGGCTGCAGAGATGCACCCACGAGGCAGGTAAAAACGAGATGGACAAAGGCATCCGGCGTCACGTGTTGAACAGCCACCTCGCGTGGAGACAGTAGGCGTACAGCTCTGGCCAACCCCGGCCGAGGAAATGGACAGACTGGTGTCACTTCCTACCCAGTTTAGCACAGGGAGGCAAGCCCAGGCAAAGGGATTACCTGGGCCAGACGGGGCTACTCGTGGGGTTGGCCACCGGCAGGGGGCAGCAGCGCGCGCTCATCAAATGGGGGGTGGCCATTCCGGCAGGCTGTCCGAAATGCTCGAGGGGAGTGTCCAGTCACCTGTTTAAAGAGACGAGAAAAGTAATGGGCATCCCGGTAGCCCAGGAAGTGGCCAATCTCACTCACCTTCATGTCGGTGTTGGCCAACAGCTCGCAGGCACGTTGTATTTTCAGGCGGATAAAATAGTCGATGGGGGCCCGGCCGGTGGCTGCCCGGAAGACCCGGTGGAAGTGGGATGGAGACAGGCCGCTCCACAGCGCCAGGTCCTCCAGCCGCAAGGTCTCTGTGATGTTGGCCTGCATGAATTGGACGGCTTTCTGGACCGGGCGGCCCGAAGGCGCGGGTTCGGGCACGGTGGCCGCCACCAGGATCAGGGTGCTCAAAATCTGGCGCAGCAGTACACTCGCGTGGAGCAGATAGGGGAAGGATAGATCCACATTCAGAAGGGCATGAATCGCCTGGAACGCCTGGACCAGGGAAGATCGGCCATAGTTCGGCAGGTGGATGACGGGACGTTGGGGCGATAGGCCGGCCGCCTCGAGGAACGGGGGCACCTGGGATCCGTCAAAGTGGGCCCAGTGGATGGTCCAGGGGTCGGCATCGTCGGATCCATAGCCGTGGGCCGTCCGGGCGAACACAACGGCCACATCCCCCACCTGGACGCCATGGGCCTGGTCCCCTGAACGGATCCATCCCCGCCCTTCCACACAGTAGAGGAGGATGTACTCGTCGATGGAATGGCGCTCGTAGTGGTGCCCCAGGCCGCGCACAATGTGGCCCACGCTGCCCACGAAGAGGGTGGTGAGCAGCGGGTGTTGCCGGCACTGTTGACGTATGCCGGCGGGGAGATGTCTGGCCTTACGGTTGAGCCGCCAGTCCGTAAATTCAACCCGCGACATGGCCCTACTGACCTGTCCTGGTGGAGATGGGAGGGAGATGTTCCCGGGATGCAACAGCTGAATGGCGAGCCGGGGTTGATAAAATCGTACACCTTTTTGGCGAGATAGTCCATTTTCCCCAAGGCCTCCCCATGCTACACTGAAGCTGTTTTCTCGCCAGCGCCAACTGAATCTATCCCGGGCGATCACGGCCTGTCAGCAAGCTTCACGGCTGCCTGTACCGTTGTCGCCCTTTGCCTGCCGTTTTCTGTTCTTCCAACTTGGGTCGTTTGCGGTTTACCTCTCCATCTTTCATCGTATCGCTCTTCAACCTTTCTCAACCCTGGAGTATCTGTCAGGAGGGCTCAGAGGAACCATGGCTACCGCTTCCACGCCAGAACGCATCTACGACTACGGCACAGCGGCGGAATATCCGCCCGACCTGTATCGCTACGACGGCATCGCCGAGGGGGTGGATGGATTCGACAGCATCCGCGACGAGCACATCGCCCAGTTTCATGAAGAAGGCTACCTGGTGATCCACAACGCCTTTTCTCCCCAGGAGGTACGCGCGGCGTTGGATGGGCTGCTCCACCTGCTTTCGGGCCAGGTGCCCGGTTTCAAAGGGGTGATGTACGAGCGGGTAGCCGCCGAAGTCCCTGTGGAGGAAATGCCGCCGGAGCAGAAGCAGGACTACGTCCGCAAGTTCATGTGGTTCGTCAACTATGAACCGCGGCTGGCCGACCTGGCCCACCATCCCAGGCTGCTGGCCGTGCTGGAGCAGATCATGGGAGAGCCGCCGGTCCTCTTCCAGGACATGGCCCTGCTCAAGCCGCCCCGCTTTGGCCGCGAGAAGCCCTGGCATCAAGATCACGCCTATTTCGAGCTGCCCCTGGAGGCCAAGGTGGTCGGCTGCTGGATTGCCCTGGATGAAGCCACCCCGGAGAACGGCTGCATGATCATCATCCCGGGGACGCACCGCCAGGGGCCGGTGGTTCACTTCAAACGCCGGGACTGGCAGATCTGCGACACCCACGTGAAAAACCAGGGCGCGCTGGCCGTGCCCTTGAGTCCAGGGGGGTGCCTGCTCTTCAGCAGCCTGATTCACCACGGAACGCCCACGAACACCTCGGAGAAGCGCCGCCGGGCCGTCCAGTTCCACTATCGGCCCCAGAGTGCACCCAGGACCAGCGTCGAAGAGCGGCTGGCCATCTTCGGCGAAGAAGGCAAAGACGTGACTTGCTGAGTTCAGGATGGGAGGACACAAGATGCCTGCATACGAACCGCGGAGAAGGCGTACGGTCAGTCGTCGGCAATTTCTGGGGATTTCAGCCTGGGTCACTGCGGGGCTGGCGATCTCGGCGTGTGGAACTGGGGGCACCGGGCCTGTGGAACCCTCGGCTCCATCCGATGCTGGAGCCGAGGCACCCGCTGCCCCTGCTGCCCCGGCCAGCCAGCAGCAGACATCCAGCAAGTATAAAGAGGCGCCTCAACTGGCCGAAAAGGTGAGTCGGGGGGAGCTGCCGCCGGTGGACGAGCGGCTGCCCGTCGAACCGGTGGTGATTGAGCCCGTGGAAAGCATCGGCATGTACGGCGGTACCTGGCGCTCTGGGCTCCTGGGCCTCAGCGATCGGCCTTGGGTTAGCCGCACCATGGCCTATGAGCCCATGCTCCGTTGGGCCCCGGATTTGACCCATGTGGTGCCGAACGTGGCCGCCAGTTGGGAGGTCTCCCCGGATGGCAAAGAGTTCACTTTCCATCTTCGTGAAGGGATGCGATGGTCCGATGGCGCTCCTTTGACAGCCGATGACTTTGTCTTTTGGTACGAGCACGTTTTGCTCAATGACGAGTTGACGCCCGTCAAATTTAGCTGGATGCGCCCGGGAGGTCCATTAGGCCGGGTGGAAAAGGTCGACGACACGACGGTCAAGTTCATCTTCGAACATCCCCACGGTCTCTTCATCACCCAGTTGGGCAACCAGACGCCCTTCGTGCCAGCCCACTACGCACGGCAATGGCATATCGCCTTCGACCGCGAGGCCGTCGAAAAGGCGGTGGAAGAGGAGCAATTGGACAGTTGGGTGGCGCTTTATCAGAACAAGCTGGATTTCCTGATCACGGCCGAATGCCCCACTCAGTTCCCCTGGCAGGTGACGATCCCAATTAGCTCGACGGGGTCAACCAACCAGTTGGTAGCCGAGCGTAACCCCTACTACTGGAAGGTCGATCCCCAGGGACAACAACTGCCCTATATCGACCGCATGGAGTACCCCATCGTAGAGAACGTGGACGTGCTGGTGCTCAAGGCCGTCTCGGGCGAGATCGACATGATGGATCGTCACATTGCCACACCCGGGAACAAGGCCCTGTTTGTCGACAATCAGGAAGCAGGGGGATACGGTTTCTTCACCGTCAAATACGCCTTTGAATCGCCCTGCGTAATTGCGCTGAACCTCAATCACAAGGATCCGGAGTTGAAGCGGATTTTCCAGGAAAAGAACTTCCGGGTCGCCCTATCCCACGCCATCAACCGCCAGGAAATCATTGACGTGATCTACGTGGGTTCCGGTGAACCTCGCCAGCCGGCCCCGCTTGACGAATCCCCCTACTACAATGAGCGGATGGCCAAGCAGTACACGGAGTACGACCCTGATCTGGCCAATCGCCTGCTGGATGAACTGGGCTTGCAGCGGGGGCCCGACGGCATGCGTCTGCGCTTTGATGGCCAGCCCCTCTTCATTAACGTGGAGGTGGCCGCTGCCTTTGAGCCGTGGGGCGAGATCATGGAGATGGTGACCAACTACTGGAAAGCGGTCGGTGTGGATTCAGATGTGAAGGTGATCGATCGTTCCCTGTTCTACGTCCGCAAGGCGGCCTACGACCACGATTGCGGCGTGTGGACCGGTGCCGATGGGATCGCCGTGGTCATGGATCCGCGTTGGTACATGCCTTTCAGCAACGAGTCCATCTTCGGCATCGCCTGGGCTGATTGGTGGCGGAGTGGCGGTACCCAGGGTGAGGAGCCCCCAGAGCCCGCGAAAAAGCAGCAGGCCATCTATGATCAGATTCAGGTGACTGTGGATCCAGATGAACGGGATGCCCTGGTGCGACAGATGCTGGAGATTGGCGCCGAGCAGTTTTGGGCCATCGGTATCACCAAGTATTACGAGGGCTATGGCATTGTGAAGAACAACTTCAAGAATGTGCCACCGGTTCTCTGGCAGTGGCACATTTCGTCCTCGCCGGCCCAGACCCATCCGGAGCAGTATTACATCGAGTCATAGGGTCATAGGATTGGCCGGCACGCGGGCTATTCCCGATAGTGGCACCCCATGCTGCGGCGATTTTGCCAGGCCGCGGTGGCCACTACCAGGGCAGCCCGCACCGCGTTGCGCAGGCCGATGAGCGCGTCGTTGATACGGCTGGTCCGGTAGAACTGCTCGATCTCGATGTCCAGCTGGCGCAGATCCCGCAGGGCCCGGGCCAGCCGGGGCGTGGTGCGCACCAGCCCCACGTAGTTCCACATGATGTGCTTGATCGCGCTCATGTCCTGGCTGATCAGCGCCGGATCGGCCGGCTCGGTGCCGTCATCCCGCCAGGGGGGGATGTCCGCCGGGTCGTGGAGGCGGGATCCGGGTAGCTCGCCCAGAATGTGGCGGGCTGCCCGCTCGCCCCACACCAGCCCCTCCAGCAGGGAGGTGCTGGCCAGCCGGTTGGCGCCGTGAACGCCGGTGCAGGCCACTTCGCCCACGGCATACAGGTGGCGACAGGTGGTCAACCCCCATTCATCCACCCAGATTCCTCCACAGAAGTAGTGGGCCGCGGGCACCACCGGCACCAGGTCCCGGGTGATGTCCACCCCGTACTCCAGACAGCGGGCGTGGATGGTCGGGAAATGGGCCAAAATCTCCTCCCGGGGGATGTAGGAGCGCAAATCTAAGAAGACATTGGGGACGTCGTTCTCCAGCATCTCCCGATGGATGCTGCGGGCCACCACATCCCGCGGGGCCAGATCCTTCCACGCCGGGTCGTACTTCTCCATGAACGGCCGACCCTGGCCATCCACCAGGCGCGCGCCGGCCCCCCGCACCGCTTCCGAGATGAGGAAGCGGGCTGCGTTCTGGCGATAGAAGGCCGTCGGATGGAACTGGACGAACTCCGCATTGATGATGCGCACGCCGGCCCGGTAGGCCATGGCCAGGCCATCGCCCCGCGCACCGGGTGGATTGGTGGTGCGCAGGAAGATCTGGCCCAGCCCACCGCTGGCCAGCACCGTCTTTTTGGCCAGGATGCGCAGGATGCGGCCCTGTTCCTGGTTCAGCACATAGGCGCCCACACAGGAGCGGGGCTCGTAGACGGCCAGGCGGTTGAGGCCATGGTGGGAAGGCGTCAGCAGGTCCACTGCCGTGTGGCCGGTGAGCAAGGTCACGTTGGGGTGGCGATCCACCGCGTGGAGCAGGGCCAGCTCAATGGCCTTGCCTGTGGCGTCGGTGGCGTGGATGATGCGGGGGAGGCTGTGACCGCCCTCCAGGGCCAGAGAGAGCGCTCCGTCCGCCTCCTGGTCAAATTGAACGCCGACCCGCTCCAGCAGGATGCGGCGCACCGCGCCGGCGCCCTCTTGGGCCAGGATCTGGACAGCCCGGGGATTGCAGTGGCCGGCCCCGGCCCGCAGGATGTCCTCAGCCAGCAGGTCGGGCGAGTCCTGGAAGCCCTGGTAGATGATGCCGCCCTGGGCGTAGTAGGTGTTGCTCTCCTCGGGCCGGCGGGCGCGGGTGATGACGGTCACCGGGACGCCGGCATCGGCCAGGGTCAGCGCGGCGGTGCAGCCGGCGATGCCACAGCCGATGATCAGGACGTCGGTCGTCAGGAAGTCGTTCATGGCTTTACCTGGGTTGCGATGGGCTGGCCCCCGGCACCCGCTGGCGATGCTCCGTTTTGGATGCACCGCAGGGGATGCCGGGGGCCCGGGGCAAAGGGCTGGACGCCGGTTGCGCCGGTGGGCTTCTCGGGCCTCAGCCGATGGCGATCATCCGTTCCACCGAGCGGGCAGCCCGCACCCGGATCTCCTCCGGGACGTCCACCTCGTACTGGTTGTAGCGCAGGGCGTCCAGGGTATCTTCCAGGGTGATCTGGTTCATGTGGGGGCAGCGGACACTGCATAGCCGCAGCATTTCCTTGTGGGGATTGGCGGCGACGATGTTGTCACCCATGGCGCACTCGGTCAGCAGCAGGTAGCGGGGCGCGTCGGTCTCCTCCACGTAGCGGATCATGGCCGTGGTGCTGCCGGAAAAGTCTGCCGCGGCCACCACCTCTGGGCTGCACTCAGGATGGGCCAGGATGGTCACATCGGGGAACTGGGCGCGTACGGCCTGGATGTCCTCCACGGTGAACTTCTCGTGCACTTCGCAGCGGCCGTGCCAGCCGATGAAGTCGTAGTGGCCGTTCAGCTCTTCCAGCTCGATGTTGGAGCGGGTGGGGATGATGATCCGCTTCCCCGTCTCCCGGGCTACGTTGCGGGCCAGGTACTCGTCGGGGATGAAGATCACCGTGTCTGCGTCCAGGGATTCCACCACCTTGACCGCGTTGCTAGAGGTGCAGCAGACGTCGCACTCGGCCTTGACTTCGGCGTAGGTGTTGACGTAGGTGACCACCGGCACGCCGGGGAAGCGGGCCTTCAGGTTGCGCACATCTTCAGCGGTGATGCTGGCTGCCAGGGAGCAGCCGGCGTGGTCTGAGGGGATGAGCACTGTCTTTTCCGGGTTGAGGATTTTGGCCGTCTCGGCCATGAATTCTACGCCACAGAAGACAATGATGTCTTTGTCGGTCTGGGCGGCCTGGCGGCTCAGGGCCAGGGAATCGCCCACAAAGTCCGGGATGGAGTGGAACAGGGCCGGCTCCATGTAGTTATGGCCCAGGATGACCGCGTTCTTCTCCTCCTTCAGCCGGTTGATTGCGTAGGCAATCTCGGCCTTGATACGCAACTCCACGTCGGGCACCACGTCCTGCAGCAGCGCCTTCATCTTCTCGTACATTTCTCGTTCATTGGCCGCTTGAATCGCCATGGTTCTCTCCTCTTTCTGAGTGGTGGCGCCTAAGCTGTGGCGCCTAAGTTATGGGGCGTGGCACGGGTTACGCCCCACGCATTACACTCGATAGCGCCCTATTGGCTACCCCTACAACAGAAAACTGATGTCCAGTGCCTCCACCGAGTGGGTCAACTTGCCAACGGAGATATAGTCGACGCCGGTGGCTGCCACGGCCGCCACCGTCTCCAGCGAAACGTTGCCTGAGGCTTCCAGGGGCACGGCACCGTTGACCAGGGCCACGGCTGCCCGCATCTCCTCCAGGGTCATGTTGTCCAGCATGATCTGATCCACCTCCAGGGCCAGGGCCTCCCGCAGCTCGTCCAGATTCTTGACCTCCACTTCGATGGGGCGCTGCCGCGGATCGCCAGCCCGCACCTTTTCCACTGCGGCCCGGATGCCACCCGCTGCCAGGATGTGGTTCTCTTTGATCAGGACCATGTCGTAGAGGCCGATGCGATGGTTTTTGCCGCCCCCCAGGGCCACGGCCCACTTATCCAGCAGGCGCAGACCCGGCGCAGTCTTCCGGGTGTCCAGGATCTGGGCTCGGGTGCCCTGCACCGCGGCCACGTAGCGCCGGGTCAGGGTGGCGATGCCCGACATGCGCTGGAGGAAGTTCAGGGCCACCCGCTCGCCGCTCAACAGGGCCCGGCCGGGGCCATGGACGGTGGCAATGACGGTGCCGGGCTCCACCCCGGCGCCGTCCTCCACCCGAGCGTCAAAGCGGATGCCGGGGTCCAGGGTCTGGAAGGTGCGCCGGGCCACTTCCAGGCCAGCGATTACGCCGGCCGCCTTGGCGATGAACCGGCCTTCATACACCGTGTCCGCCGGGACGGTGCAATCGGTGGTCACGTCGCCGTCGCCGATGTCTTCCTCCAGGGCCCGGCGGATGATGGCCTGCAGGGTTTCCTCCATGGCGGGGCCGTATGCTTCTTTCCAGTCGATCATGGGGTCTGCTTTCTGCTGCGCTTGCGGGGCCAGGAGTTCCTGCCCACGAGTAAATCCCGGCAGAAATTCGCCGATTGTATCCACCAGAGGTCGTGCGCCCAGAGGGCACCCGGAATTTCTGCTGGTGAAAACGTCACAGGCCCGCCGGATTCGCCCGGTGGCCCTTTTTCCCCCTCCTGTTTGGCCCTTGGCAACACCTGGGGGCAACCTGGGAGCACAATGGGGCGCAGTCAGGGCACTTTCACAGGGGGGGTTAATGTATTTTTGACACTAGTCCAATATTCTAGCACCGTTGGGGAGGCCGTCCAATTTGGCGAACCTGTGGGGAACAATTTGGGGAGGGGCGCCGACCCGGGCACACAAAAGAGGCGCCGGGGGAACAATTCCCCCGGCGGCACGACCTCTGGTGGAAACGAGTGGCGAATTTCTGCCGTGGTATTTACGCCAGATTGTACTAGACGTTGATGGGGTCATCAACCCGTTTCGTTTTCTCGGCGGGCTTCTTCGATGAGCCGTTGTTTTAGCTCCCACAGCTCCTGGGTGAGGGAGACGTGGTAGACGTGGGGGTTGACCAGGCGGCGCACGCCGTCATCCAGCCGTTCCACGTCAGCCTGGCGCTGGCGGCGAAGCTCCTCCAGGGGAGGCAGTTCATAGACCTGCTTTCCCCGGTCCAGGATGGTCACCAGCAGGGGTTCCATGGCACTAATCTCCTGGCGCCGCAGGGTACGCCATTTGGTGTGGTCCATGGGATGGCGCAGGAGCAACACGTCGGCCTGGCGGGGGTCTTCATGCTCTAGGCTGAGGAGATCTGCCGTGGCCTTACCCCGCCGGTCGTAGATGCGCCAGATGCGCTTCAGCCCCGGGTTGGGTGTCTTGGCCGGCGACTCGGAAATCTTGATGGCGGAATTCCAGCTATCTCCTTCCCGGACGGCCACCAGCTTGTAGACGCCGCCCAGGGCCGGTTCGCCCCAGGAGGTGATCAGCCGGGTGCCCACGCCGAAGACCAGCCGGCCGATGAGCTGGTCCGGGTCGACGCCATAGCGGGGCGCCTCGGCAGCGATCTGGGTGAGAATCTGCCAGATCACCAGCTCGTCCAGGTCGCTGGAGAGGACGATGGAGGTGTCCGGGAAGCCCGCGTCGTTGAGCATCTTGGCTGCCTGGATGCTCAGGTACGCCAGGTCTCCCGAGTCCAGGCGGATGCCCACGGGCTTGTGGCCCTTGCGCCGAAGTTCCTCGAACACCTGGATGGCGTGGGGAACGCCGCTCTGCAGGGTGTCCACCGTATCCACCAGCAGCAGACAGTCGTCCGGGTAGATCTCCGCGTAGGCCCGAAACGCGGCCAGCTCGCCCAGCCCCTTGGACATGAAGAGCTGGACCATGCTGTGGGCGTGGGTGCCCTTGGGCGGCAACCCCAGGGCGTAGGAGACCCCCACGTTGGAGGTGAAGACCGCGCCGCCGATCAGGGCAGCCCGGGCGCCGGCGTTGGCGCCCCGCTCCTGGGCCCGGCGCAGGCCGAATTCCAGCACCGGGCGGCCCCGGCCTGCCTCCACCATGCGGGAAGCCTTGGTGGCCACCAGGATGGGATAGTTCAGGTGGTTCAGGAGGGGCGTCTCCAGGATCTGGGCCATGGCCAGGGGGCCCCGCACCACGGTCAGGGGCTCGTTGGGGTGGATGACCCGGCCTTCGGGGATGGCCTCCAGGGTGATGTGGCCGAAGTGGCCTTCCCGGCCCAGCCACTCCAGAAAGTCGTCAGCGAAGAGGGGCTGTCCAGCGCTGTTGCGTTGTGCCCGCAGGAACTCAATCTCCTCCTGGCCAAAGCGGGCCTCTTTCATCCAGTCCAGGAGCCAGGCCAGGCCCGCGTTGATGCAGTAGCCCGCCTGGTGGCTGTCATAGTCGGGATACCGGCGGAAAAAATGGTCAAACTGGACCTCGGCCTCGTGCATCCCCATGCGGAAGTAGAGCTGGGCCATGGTCAACTGGTACATGTCCGTCAGCAGGATGCCTTCGGCGAGGCGTGGGTCAGGGCGTTTCATGGGTTACTCTCCTCTTGGCCGCGTGGCTGGTCATCTGTGATCCCTATAATGCTAAACCCGGCAGCGGTCTATCGTCTAATCTGGCCGGGTGCGCGCCACATTTGGGGGCCCATCGTCGTAGGGCATCGTCGTAGGGCGGGCTGGAAGCCCGCCGAACGTGGCGGGTTGAGCACCCGCCCACAAAATGGGGGCGGGTGCCCGGCATCCGTCCGGGGCTGGCGGAATCGGGCGGGCACGGGGGCCCGCCGGACTGGCACTGCCGACGTCACCAGGCCACCCGGGAATCGGGCGGGCACGGGGGCCCGCCCCTACGAAGGAACGTCACCCCTTCGTAGGCGCAGCTTGTAGCTGCGCATCGTCGCCATCCCTTCATCCGTCCGGGCCTGGTGAAACCGTGCGGCCAGAGGCCGCACCTACGGTGCACCGGCGCCTCTTCGCCACGGGTTCATGGTGGGGATTTGGGGGATGTGGCGGTATAATGGGAGCTGTCGATTTGGGATGACGCTGGGGTGGGGCCCAGCGGAATCCGTCAATGGGTCCAAGGAGAGTTCCCATGGCCAAGGAAAATCCGACCTGTCCCGTCTGTGAAAGCCCACTGACCACCGACGCCCTTCGCGCGGGCAAGTGTCAATGTTGTGGCAGCCAGCTACCCAAAGAAATGGTCGAGCAGGCTGGAAAATCGTCTTGAAGCGGGTTATCTTTCTCTTTCTGGACGGCGTGGGCCTGGGGGAGGATGATCCCGCGATCAACCCCCTGGCCGCCGGCACCTACCCCCATCTGGCCGAGCTGTTGGAGGGCCGCCCTCTGACCGCCTCTACCGGCCGTTTCTCTGCCCGTCAGGCCGAGCTGATTCCGGTCGATGCCCGGCTGGGCGTGCCGGGCCGTCCCCAAAGCGCGACCGGCCAGGCGGCCATCCTCACCGGGATCAATGCGCCTGGCCGGCTGGGGGAGCATTTTGGCCCTCGACCGGATGCCCGGGTGCGGGCCATCCTGGATGCGGGAAGCATTTTCCGCCGTCTGCGTCAGGCGGGGCTGGCCGCCTTCTTCTGCAATGCCTATCCCCACGGCTACTTCGAGGCGGTCAACCGGGGCAAGCGGCTGCTGAGCGCGGTGCCCTATGCCGCCACAGTGGGCGGGCTCTCCCTCCAGAATCACGGCGATCTGGTGGCGGGCCGGGCGCTGGCTGCCGATTTCACCAACCAGGGTTGGCGGGAGCACCTGGGCTACACCGATGTCCCGGTCTTTACCCCTGGGGAGGCAGGCCGCCACCTCTGGCAGATCGCCCAGCCCTATCACTTTGTCTTCTTTGAACACTGGCAGACGGATCTGCTGGGCCACCGTCGGCACCTGGAGGAGGCGGTGGCCGATCTGGCGCTGTTTGACGCGTTCCTGGGTGGGTTGATGGAGGCGGCCGACCTGGCCCAGACCCTGATCATCGTGGCCAGCGATCATGGCAATGTGGAGGATTGCAGCCACAGGAACCATACCCGCAACCCCGCCTTGACCCTGCTCCTGGGCGCGTCCCGGGAGCGTTACGCGGCTGCCCTGCAGGATCTGACCGACTTCGTGGCCGTCATCGAGGATTTCCTGGGCGTGCGTCAGTCCGCGGCCCGGTAGCCCCGGAAGGGATGCCGGGCTGGCGGGGCTTCGCCGGGCGCGGGCAGGGTGAACGCGATGCAAGTCCCCTGGCCTGGGCGACTTTCCGCCCAGATTTTGCCGCCGTGATTTTCCACAAACCCCCGGGCAATGGCCAGCCCCATTCCCGCGCCCCCGGTGTGGCGGCTGCGGGATTTTTCACCCCGATAGAATTGATCGAAGATGTGGGGTAGATCCTCCGGGGCGATGCCTGGGCCGGTATCCCGGACCGTCACCTGCACTGCCCCGGAAAGCTTGCGGGCCTGGATGGTGACGGTGCCGCCTGGGGGAGTGTAGCGCAGGCCGTTGTTGACCAGGTTGGCCAGGACACGGCCGATCTGGCGTGCGTCCATCATCACCGGATCCACGCCCTCTTCTGCCGCCCCCTCCAGATGGATTCCCCGCGCGTGGGCCAGCTCCCGAAAACTTTCCAGCGTGTCCGAGATCAGGTCGGTCAAGGAGTGGAGCTGACGATTTTGGGGGAAGCCACCCGCGTCCAGCTGGGCCATGGCAAAGAGGTCATCGATGAGCAGGGCCAGCTCGTGGATGGAGCGCCGGGCCGTGTCCAAATAGCGCGCCCGGGTTTCCGGGTCTTCCACCATGCCGTCGGCCAGCGCTTCCACGATGGCTCGCACCGAGGCCAGGGGGGTGCGCAGGTCGTGGCCCACCCACGCGATCAAGTCCCGGCGCAGGGTCTCCGCTTCCTGCTGTTTGCGGGCGGCCACCTCCAGCTGTGCTGCCATCTTGTTGAAGGAACGGGCCAGGCCGGCCATCTCGTCATGGCCCGGCAGGTGGACCCGGGTGTCCAGATGTCCCTGGGCGATCCGGTTGGCGCCCTGGTGCAGAGCCCGGATGTTGTCGGTGAGGGTGGCAGAGAAGAAATAACCCAGCACCATGGCGATGCCGGCGGCAAAGGTGAGCAACAGCGTGGCCAGGGCGAGGTCATGCCGGTTGATGAACATCAGCCGGGCCGTTACCCATACGTTGAGGAAGGTGAGCACGCTGGAGAGGGCATAGCTGCCAAAGAGGGTCCAGTACAGCCCGGGGGATCGATTGAGCCAGCCCAGCCGATAGACGCCGTAGCCCAGGCCCAGGGAGAGCAGCGCTGTGGCCGACAGGAACCAGGTCATGGCCCAGAACTCTCCCTCCGGCGGCTGCATCAGCCAGTCGAAGATGGCCAGGGTCACCGCCACCACCAGGATGATCCCGGTCAGCAGGCGCAGGGGCAACCCGAGTGACCGGCGCCTGGCTTCAATTTTCATGGACATTTCCCCCATCTGTGGCCCTCCACAATATCGCGCGAGCAACTATTCACCCGGGCCGGACTCCGGATCGAACCGGTATCCCACCCCCCAGACCGTTTGGATGTAACGGGGATTGGCCGGGTCGGGCTCGATCTTTTCCCGGAGCCGCCGCACGTGCACCGTCACCGTGCTGGGATCCAGGTAATCCCGTTCGCCCCACACCCGGTCCAGCAACTGGCTGCGGCTGAAGACCTGTCGCGGGTGGCTGGCCAGAAGCCAGAGGAGGTCAAACTCCCGGGCGGTCAGCTCTACTTCGCCGTGGGGCACGGTGACCAGGCGGCTCCGGGGGTCGATGCGCAGGTTGGGGAAGACCAGGGGGCGGGCCTTCTGAAGGGCGTTCGCCTGTTGGGTCCGGCGCAGCACGGCCCGGACCCGGCTCACCAGCTCCTGGGGGCTGAAGGGTTTGACCACGTAGTCGTCGGCGCCCATTTCCAGGCCCAGGATGCGGTCGCTCTCTTCGCCCCGGGCGGTGAGCATGATGATGGGCGTGTTGCCCTCGGCCCGCAGGCGTCGGGTGATCTCCAGGCCGTCGACCTGGGGCAACATCAGGTCCAGGATCACCAGATCCGGCGGGGAGAGGGTCAGGGCGCGCAGGGCTGTCTGGCCGTCATGGGCAATCTCCACCTGGAAGCCGGCCCGCCGCAGGTAGAGGGTCACCACCTCCACGATGCTTTCTTCGTCATCGACCACCAGAATCTTCGAACTGGACACGCTCTCCATCCTCGAAAACCCGGCCGCCCGGACAGGCGGGCATAAACAGCGGGCATAAATAAACACTGTGTTGCCGTCACTCTCTTTGCAGATGGTTCATCTGCGAAATCTGCGGTTTCTTCCGTAGAGTGTACCCTGTGGATGGGATCCAGGGCAAGGCGGTTTGTCGGTGCGCCATGGTGTCACGGGCTGGTTTCCCGTACCAGGGTCAGGTGAAGTACCAGGGCGCCGCAGGCGGCCAGGGCCGAGACGGCAGCCAGGCCGGCCACGCCGTGGGCCGTGTAGATCCAGGGGCCGCTGGCCGAAGCCAGGGTGGCCCCCACCAGGGAGATGGCCGTGTTCAGGGTCATCACCCGGGCACGGCGGTCCGGCGCCTGCTCACTGAGAAGGGGGAAGCTGCTCACCAGCGCGAACTCAAAAGCGCCCCGGGCGACTGCGATGCCCAGGATGGCGGGGACCAGCCCCACGTTGAGCCACGGCAGGGCCAGATAGCCGAGCAGGGTGCCGCTGGTGCCCAGGATGACGCTACGGCGCTTGCCGATGGCATCGGTGAAAAGGCTGACCGAGACGCTGGCTGTCAGGTCAAAAAAGCCCAACAGCAGGGCTACCGTTCCCAGCTGTGCCGGCCCCAGGCCATATTCCAGGTTCAACCAGGTGCCGTGGGTGATCATCACCTGCAGCGCGCCGTAGTAGGTCAGGGCAGTGGCCAGGATGGCGGCATAGGCGGATCGGGCATTTCCTCCCAGGTCGAAAAAGGCACGTATCCGTTGCCCGATCCCTACCCTGGCGGGGACCGCTGCTCCTCGCCCGCCTCCATGACCATGGCTTCCAGTCGTCTCGGGCAGGGTGGTGAATACCGTCCACATGGCCAGCATGCCCACGCCCAACAGCCAGAAGGGCGCACGCCAGCCCCACTCCTGGATGAGCCAGCCGATGAGCGACAGGCTGACGATGCCGGTAAGGGCCCATGAATACTCTAGCATGCCCATGCCCCGGGCCCGCCGGGCGTAGGGCAGGCGGGCGCTCAAATAGGCCTGCAGGGTGGGGATAAAGCCGGCAATGCCCAGGCCGCTCAACACCATGCCCACCACGGCCATGCTCAGGTGGTAGCTGCCGGCGATGAGGAAGGAACCGGCCGCACCCAGAAGTAATGACAGTCGCAGGACGCGGCGGTAACCCTGGCGATCGGCCAGGACGCCCAGGAATGGCGCACAGAGCCCCATGAGATTGCGCAGACTGACCAGCTGCCCCATGGTGACCACATCCGTCCCCAGGCCGGCTGCGAAGAGGGAAAGGAAAGGGTTGAAAATCTGGCTGTGGGTGTCTACCAGCAGACGAGCCGCAATGCTGGTTCCCATCAGGCGGCCGAAGGAAATCTCCCCCCGCGCCTGTTGTGTCGCCGATTTGGCCATGGCATACCTCAGTATGGACGTTGGAATGGTGATGGGTGACCTTACGGCTGGGGCTGCACCCGGTGTACGGTGGCCCCTGGAGGCGGCACGAAGTCGAAGACCAGGGGATCGATCTCCTGGTTGAAAATGGCCAGGGTGAACTGGATCTGCCGGCCGCTGCTATCCCGCAGGGCAAGGGGATAGCCGAACTCCCGGTCCAGCCAGAGCTCTAAAGGCCCGGGCGGAAAGGCGCCATCGTCGTCGGGGATCACCACTTCCAGGTGCCGCGTGGGCCGCCCGGCGATGGTTTCATCGGCCAGTTCCCGCAGGGCGTATCCCCGCTGTAACACCGCCAACACCTGGTACGGAAGCCGTTCCAGCATGGAGCCGGCGCCGGCTTCGCCCAGGAGGTCGGGCCGGTACTGGGTGCGATCCACCACCGTGGCCATGTCCAGGGCGGGGGTATAGACCCACCCCTCCCGGTCGTTGAGGACGACGATGGTGCCCTGAAAGGCGGGCGGGCCTGCTTCGGTTTCCGTGCGCAGAAATTCCGGCGGCTGTACCCAGATTTCTTGCTCTAATGTGGCGGACTGCAGGGAAATCTGTAGTCGCCCCTGGAGGGTCTGGAGCCGGCCCAACTGTTGTTCCACCTGCCCGGCCAGATCCTGCCGGCCGCCACAGGCAGCCAACAGGAGGAGCCCCAGGGCCAGGAGGGCTTGCCAGAGCCGTTGCGGAAAAGTCCGGCCGGGCCCGCGGCCCTTGTGTTTCATGATCATGGCGCGTCCTGCATGGTGTGTGGGTGGGTTACATCCAGATGCGGGGGACATCGGGGTCGGATTCGTCTTTGGATGTATGTTGGGGTGAAGGCGATTCGGGTCGTCCTCGCCCTCCGGTGGGTGGGGCAGAGCGGTCAGCGGACGATGTGGGGCCCAGCAGGCAGGGCCGCCCCTGGCTGCCCCCCTGGTCTGGCCCCAGGATGCCAGCTTCTTCCAGCTGATCCACCAGCCGGCTGGCCCGGCTATAGCCGATGCGCAGCTTTCGCTGCAGCAGGCTGACCGATCCCCGGCCGGCTTCCCGCACAATCTCCACGGCGTCGTCAAAGAGTTCGTCCCGGGCTTCTGCGGCCCGCAGCTGCTCGATTTCCTGGAAGAGAGGCGGTTGAGCCAAGCCCGTCGTCGTCTGGGCCGGTTGGGTCGGCAGGCCGACGTCGGGCTCGGGTGCCAGCTCGGGAGGCTGGACCGCCATTTGGGGCGTCGGCCGGGGGGCAAGCCCGGCATCCTCCAGGGTCCGTGCGCCCTTCCAGTAGCGCACCACCCGGTTGATCTCCTCGTCGCTGAGCCAGGTGCCCTGGAGCCGTTCCAGGCGGCTGGCATCGGCGCGCATGAAGAGCATGTCCCCCCGCCCCAGGAGCCGTTCGGCACCGGGCATGTCCAGGATGACCCGGCTGTCTATCTGGCTGCTGACAGCAAAGGCGATGCGGGCCGGAAAGTTGGCCTTGATCAGGCCGGTGATCACGTCCACCGAGGGGCGTTGGGTGGCGATGATCAGGTGGATGCCCACGGCCCGGGCCATCTGGGCCAGGCGGCAGATGTGCTTCTCCACCTCCTCCGGCGCGGCCATCATCAGGTCGGCCATTTCATCCACCACCACCACGATGTAGGGCAGGGTTGGCTCCTGGCGCTTGAGCAGATAGCTGTTATAGCGCTCCAGATCCCGCGCGTTGACCTTGCTGAAGAGCTGGTAGCGCCGCTCCATCTCCTTGACGGCCCAGAAGAGGACGCCGGCCGCTTTGTCCACTTCGGTGACGACCGGACTGAGGAGATGGGGGATGCCGTTGTAGACACTCAGCTCCACCATCTTGGGGTCCACCATCAGGAAGCGCAGGGTGTCGGGCGTGTGGGTCAGCAGCAGGCAGGTGATGATGGCGTTGATGCAGACCGATTTGCCCGTGCCCGTGGCGCCGGCGATGAGCAGGTGGGGCATCCGGGCCAGGTCCGCCACGATGGGCTGGCCCTTGACGTCCTCGCCCAGGGCAATGGGGAGCTTCCCCTTTATCTTCATCTGCTCGAAGGCTTCACTCTCCATGAGCTCCTTCAGGCCCACCACATTGCTTTCCTGGTTGGGGACCTCCACGCCCACGTAGTTGGTGCCGGGGATGGGCGCCTCGATGCGGACACTGGACGCGGCCAGGGCCAGGGCCAGGTCGTTGGCCAGGGCGGCGATCTTGCTCACCTTGACTTTGACCCGCTTGACTTCCCCTTTGACAGTGCGCTCGATGTAGCCCGGCTTGATCAGATACTGGGTCACCGAGGGGCCCTTATAGGCTCCCTCGAAGTCCGCCGGTACGCCGAACAGGGCCAGGGTTTCCTGGATCAGGCGGCCCTGGCGTCGGATCAGGTCGTCGCTGTCCACCTGCCGGTCCCAGTCCAGGAGCATCTCCGACAGTTTGGGCAACTGCCACTCCTGGCCACCCACGATGTGTGGCGTGAGGATTTCGGCTTCCCGGCTGGGGGTGACCGGAGGGGCCGGCCGGGGGGCTGGGGCCGCAGGCGCTTCTGCCGGAGGGGGACCTGACCGCCCCTCTGGGCGTACCAGGTTGGCCGGCGCTGGGGCCGGTGGCTGTGGCTCCCAGAAGGGCAGGCGTTCCCGCAGGCGCTTCCACCACGGCACCTGACCGCTGGGGATGGGCAGGGAAGGCTGGATGGGAACCGGGCCACCCAGCCCCGGCCGGGCGTGCCACTGCCCATCCAGCCAGCTCCAGATTCGTTCTGCCAGATCGATCAGGCGCCGGTCGGTGAGGAGGATCAGGCCGGAGACCGCCAGAAAGGAGGTCACCGCCCAGGCCCCCCAGGGGCCCAGGGCCCGGCTCAAGCCGGTGGCCAGCAGGTTGCCCAGCCAGCCGCCGGCAGTGGGTTCCAGCCGGCTCCAGAGGGCGGCGCCGGTGATGTAGGCGAAGAAGAGCAGCGCACAGCCCGCCGGCCGTTGCCAGGGCAGGTCCGGCATGCGCTCAATGGCCCGGATGACCATCCACAGGCCCAGCGCGCCGGTGACCAGGGGCACTCCCCAGACGCCCACCCCCACCAGGATGGTGAGGCTGTCGATCCACCAGCCTGTGAGCTGCCCCCGGCTGCCGGTCAGCAGGCTCAACAGCGTAAAAACTGAAATGAGAACCAGCGACAGGCCAATCACCTCGGCCCGCAGGAGGCTCTCCCGCAGTTGCTGGAGTAAGCTGGGTTGTGGTTTGGATCGACGGGACCGTCTTCGCTTTGCCATAGGGAATTTAAACTGCCTCAAACGAACAAACGTTCAAGGCCAGTATAGCATGCCCGCGGCGCCCCTGCAAGAGATTCAAAGACAGAGCTTCTATGCCAGGTGGCCTGGTAAGCGCGCCAAACGCGCAGCTATACCTCTTCCCATACCATCCGGAGGTGGTATAATTGTGGCAGGTATATTGCACAGATGAAACGTGTACAAGGCAGCTCCTTCCGTCCCCAGTGAGGCGACATCCCCCTAAAACCCATGGGTCAGTCTTTCAGGATTATCAGCGACATTCGAAACATTGAGACCATCGCATCTGGCCGTGGCGTACACATTCGAAAGTATCTGGAACGTTATTACGGCAGGGGGCGTTGGCGGAAGATGAAAGGTGTTGCGACCGTGGAGCTCGCTGATGGAACCTTTTGGGAGGCAGAAATCCACTGGTATGAAGCCCACGGCATTGGTCGCAGAGATTTCAAAATTAAGAGGTTGATCCGATGAGCCAATTTGTGATCTGTATTAACAATCAAGGCAACCAGGCCAGCCTGATCGTGGGTAAGGTGTACCGCCGCCTACCCGATTCCCAGGCGGAAGCCCATCAGATGTTTCGCATCGTGGATGAAGACAAAAGCGAACCCGAAGGATATTTGTATCCGGCGTCCATGTTTGTTCCGGTGGAGCTGCCAGAGGAAGTCCAACGGGTTTTGATGGCAGCGGAGTCGGGAGGGTGATGGCCGTTGGGGGGCGACTGTGCCAGTTTGCCGTAAATACCACGGCAGAAATTCGCCGATAGTTCCCCCATAGATAGGGGCGGCGAATTTCTGCCGGGACTACGACTCATCGGTGCCCCCAACCTGGCCAGGAGGGGGCCTGTCAACGGAAGCCGCCGACAGATGGACGGTTAGACTTCCATGACCAGCGGCAGGACCATGGGGCGCCGGCCCATCTCCCGGTAGGTGAAGTTGGCCAGGGCCTCTTTGATCTTCTCTTCCAAGACCTGCTGGGGCGCCCGTTTTTTGATGACCTTGAGCACCACTTCCTGGGCCCGCTTGATCAGGTCCTCGTTCTCCCGCATGTAGACGAACCCACGGCTGATAATCTCCGGGCCGTAGAGGATCTCCCCATCGTACTCATCCAACGCCAGGATGCAGACAATGAAGCCGTTCTGGCTCAGGTGGCGCCGGTCCCGCAAGACCACGTTGCCCACGTCGCCGATCCCCAGGCCGTCCACAAAGACGTGGCCGGCGGAGAGCCGTTCACCCAGGCGTCCCTGGATCTCCTCGCTGCCGTTGAAGCGGCCGAATTCCACCACCTGCCCGTCCTCCACCACGAAGACGTTGGACTTGGGGAGGCCCACCTGCTGGGCCAGCCGGCCATGGAGGACCAGATGACGATACTCGCCGTGGACCGGGATCATGAACTTGGGCCGGGTCAGCCGCAGCATCCGCTCGTAGTCGTCCCGACCACCGTGGCCACTGACGTGGACGTTCCCCAGCTCGTGGTAGAGGACATCCACGCCCTGGCGGAAGAGGTTGTCCACCGTGCGGTTGAAGAGCTCCTCATTCCCGGGGATGGGCATGGCGCTCAGGACCACCGTATCCCCCTCCCGCAGGGTGATCTGGCGGTGATCGCCCAGGCTCATGCGCACCATGGCGCTGGTGGGCTCGCCCTGGCTGCCGGTGGCCACGATGACCACCTCATGGGCGGGGAGGGACTCCATCTCCGCCGTGGTGAGCAGCTCCTCCTGCTTGATGTCCAGGTAGCCCAGCTGGATGGCGATCTTGACGTTGTTGACCATGGAACGGCCCACCACGCCGACCCGCCGTCCGTGGCGTCGGGCCACGTTGATGATCTGCTGGACCCGGCCCAGGTTGCTGGCGAAGGTGGCCAGCAGGACCCGACCCGGCGCCTGGCTCATGACCCGCTCCAGCATGGTTTCCACCGTGCGCTCGCTGGGGGTGCTCCCCTCCTTCTCCACGTTGGTGCTGTCGGCCAGGAGGAGGGCCACGCCCTCATCGCCCCAGCGCCGCAGCTTGTCTTCTTCGGTGGGCTTGTCGTCCACCGGCGTGGGATCAAAGCGGTAGTCACTGGTGTGGATCACCCGACCGATGGGCGTCTGCACGGAGATGCCCACGCTGTCGGGGAAGCTGTGGCAGACGTGGAAAAATTCCACCGTGAAGGGTCCGGCCTCCACCTTGTCGTCCTCGGTGATGGTGTGAAGCTCTGCATCGGCCAACAGCTTGTGTTCCCGCAGCTTCACCTCCAGCAGGCCCCGGGTGAGGGAGGTGGCGTAGATGGGGGCATCCAGGCCTTGCTCCATCAGGTAGGCCAGGCCACCGATGTGGTCTTCGTGGCCGTGGGTCAGGAAGATGCCCCGCACCCAGTCCAGCCGCTCGTAGACATACTGGGCATCGGGGATGACGATGTCGATACCGTGCATCTCGGTGGTGGGGAACATGAGCCCCGCGTCGATGATGATGATATTTTCGCCGGATTCCAATACCAGCATGTTCTTGCCGATCTCACCAAGGCCGCCCAGGGGGATGACCCGCAGGAGAACGTCGTCCTTGCTGCCTTGTCGAGATTTGTCTCTCTTTGCCATAAATATCTTGCTCCTGTCTATCTATCGGTTGATGGGTTCAACGTTCACAAAAAACAGGGGATTGCGCTGCATCCCCTGTCCATTCCAAAACATGTGATTGCGCCCAAACTGGTGGTTGCGGCACTGCCGGGAGTTACGGGAATTGAGGGGCAGAAGGGGCGATCGACCTGATGCACTCCGTTCAGGTAGCGGTGTGTGCTACTGGGCCGACGTGGCACTCGCGGACTCATCGTTCTCCGTCGGCATCTCTGCAGGATGCCCGGCCTGCCCGGCCGGTTCATAGTCCGGATCCCCCGGATGGGGCACACCGGCCGGCAGGGCTTCCCCTCGCCGGGCCGCGGCGTTGGCCTTGCGGGCCCGCTCTATCAGCGGCGGCAGCTTCTGCATGTCCTTCTCAAACGCCTCCCGCCAGCGGGGGTTGCGCAAAGCAGCCGCCGGGTGAAACATGGCCATGGCCACCCGACCCCGGCCAATGTTGCGCACCTGGCCGTGGATCTTGGTGATGGTGCCATTGGGAAACCAGCGCCGCATGCTGAAACGCCCCAGGGTGACGATGATGCGAGGGTTGATCAGCGCCACCTGTCGTTCCAGGTAATCGGCACACGCCTCCAGCTCATCCGGCTGGGGATCCCGGTTCTCCGGTGGGCGGCACTTCACCACGTTGGTGATGTAGACTTCCTCCCGTCGGATGCCCAAACGGGCCAGAGTTTCGGTCAAAAACTGACCGCTGCGCCCCACGAACGGGCGCCCCTGCCGGTCCTCCTCGTAGCCAGGTCCTTCGCCCACAAACATGACCACAGCACGGTAGTCGCCTTCCCCCGGGACGGCGTGGGTTCGTGTTCTGGCCAGGCGGCAGCGCTGGCAACGCCGCACTTCCGCCTCCAGCGCGTGCATCTGCTCTATCACGTCCTGCTCATCGTCTCGACCGTCTCTCTCGCGGTCGTCTGTATCCCGGCCGTCTGCCGGGGTGTCCAGGGGCTCCTCCTGGCTCGCGCTTTCATCCATGGCGACCGTGTATGGTGCTTTCTGTCTTTCCGCAACTCGCCTGGCAGCTAGTGCCGGCAAAATATATCCATAAGCCGGGCCCCGTCGGCCCAGGTTCGCTTACGCTTTTTTACGCAATCCTGTGCATTATATCACTAAATTTTAGGCCGGTCGAAATTTTTCCACTATCCACGGCCTTTACAGCCGCCACAGCCACAGGAACGCCATGCCCACCACCAGGGTCAGGAGCAGGTTACGGGTGCGCCAGGCGACCACCGCCGCGGCCAGGCCGGCCACCAGCCGGCTGTTGTGCAGGCTCCAGTCCGGCCCGCCGTCCTCCTGGAGAACCAGCCCCGGCGCGATGATGGCCGCCAGCACGGCCGGCGGAATGTAGCGCAACAGGCGCAGCCCGACCGCCGGCAGCGTCACCCTGCCCGCCAGCGCCAGAGGCACGTAGCGGGCGCTGAAGGTCACCAGGGCCATCCCGCCGATCAGCCACCACTCACGACTGCCCATGCCCTACCTCGCTGTCACTGGGTTGTCTATCGGTTGGCTCCGCGCCACCCTCGTCGATGGGCCAGCGGAGTTCCGCCCCGAAGCCCACGACCACGCCGACCAGGGCGGCGGCCATCAGGCCTAGCTGATGGGGGAGCTCCGCCCCCAGGAGGGCCGTGAGCCCGGCTGCTGCCACACAGGCGACCATGGGCCGGTTCCCCAGGGCGGGCACCAGCATGCCGATGAAGGTCAGGGGGAGGGCAAATTCCAACCCCCAGGCTCGGGGATCCAGCCCCAGGGCCGTCCCCGCCTGGCCGGCCCGCATCCCCACGTAGGTCCAGATCTGCCAGTTGACGTACATGGCCAGGGCCGAGCCCAGGAAATACCACTGCTTGTGGGCCCCATTTTGCCGCTGGCGGTAGTGTTCGATGACCACCAGGAAGGTTTCGTCCGTCAGCCAGAAGGCCAGGGGCGCCAGCCAGCGCTGGGGCAGGTGGCGCAGATGCGGTGCCAGGGGCAGGCCATAGAGGGCGTGGCGCAGGTTGACGATCAGGGTGGTCAACACGATGAGGGCCGTGCCCGCGCCCGTGGCCACCAGCCCGGCGGCAATGAACTGGGCCGAGCCAGCGAAGACCAGGGCCGACATGGCCTGGGTGGCCGCCGGCGACAGACCGCTTTGCACCGCCACCGCGCCAAAAACCATGCCAAAGGGCGAGGTCCCCACCAGCAGGGGAAGGGTAGCCCGCACCCCGGCCCCAAAGGCCCTGCCCCGGCTGTCAGCCAGGGCAGAGTCATCGGGATGGGCCAGCTCGGTGGAGGCGGACATGGCTTCAACCCTCCCCGGTTGGGGCTGTGCCATCTGCCAGCACACCTTGAAACACGGCGCACGGGAAGGTAAAGGAGCAGTCCGCCTCCACCCGCAGGGCCTGGCGCACCTCCTCGGGCGCCTGCTGGAGCAGCGCTCGGATGGCTGCCACCTGCAGGGCCGGCGTTTCCATGCGCGCCACCCAAGAGGCAAAGTCCAGTCGCAGCGCCCACGTGAAGGCCGCTTCCCCCTGGAAGCCGGCCCGATCCAGCATCGCCAGCCACTGGCCGACGGTATGATCCCGGACGTGGGAGGGATCCCGCAGCAGCTCCATGGCCTGGACGTGGGTGTCCACGGTGAAATCGTCGAAGGAGACCACATCCGCCAGCAGCAGCCGGCCCGGCCTGGGGCCGGCGCGCAGCACCCGGCGGAATTCCCGCAGGGCCTGCAAGGGATGGGGCCAGTGGTGGGCGCTGTAGCGGGAGGTGACCAGGTCGAAGCTGCCCTCTGGAAAGGGCAGGGCCTCCACATCGCCCAGGCGGAACTCCACGTTGTCAATGCCCCGCTCCCGGGCCAGCCGGCGGCCTTCCGCCAACATCTCCTGGGAGAGATCCACCGCGATGACCTGCCCCACGTGGGGGGCAAAGGCCAGCGCGGTGTGGCCAGGGCCACAGCCGGCATCCAGCACGGTCTCGTCGCCCCGCAGACGGGCCAGCGCCAGCATCTGCTCCAGCTCCACGCCCCCGGCGTGCACCTGGCTGGCCCGATAGTGGGCTGCGGTCTGGCTAAACTGGCGGCGGACCGCCCCCTTGACGTCGGCAGCCTCTTCCTGGCCCGCCGGTTTTTCTGGCATGGTCGTCCCTTTGCCCTCGGTTTCCGTGTCCATGTTGGCACTCCCTTTGGACTTCATCCCGTCCTCTTTATCCTTTATCCCTTCCCAATGCTTTCCGCGGCCGTCCGTTCCGTCTCGAAGACTGGCGTCAGCCAGTGGCGGTAGCGGGGTTCCCGGCCCCGCACGACCCGAAAGTAGAGATCCCGCAGGGCCTTGGTCACCGGCCCCAGCTTTCCGTTGCCCACGGGCCGGTGATCCACGCTGGCGAGGGCGGTGATCTGGGCGCCGGTGCCACACAGGAAAGCCTCATCCGCCACGTAGAGCTCCGTGCGGTCGATCTCCCGCTCTATCACGTCCAGCCCCAGCACTTCCCGGGCCATCTGGATGATGGAGCGGCGGGTGATGCCCTCCAGCACGTTGCTGGAGATGGGCGGGGTGTAGAGCACGCCGTTCCGCACCACGAAGAGGTTGGACGCGCTGCCTTCGGCAAGGTGGCCATCCTGGTTGAGGACCAGGGCTTCGTCGAAGCCGTTGAGCACGGCCTCGCTCTTGGCCAACGCGCTGTTGACATAGCTGCCGATGAGTTTGCCCCGGGCCGGGATGGCCGTGTCGTCCACCCGTCGCCAACTGCTGACGCAGGCCCGGGCCCCTTCTTCTGCCGGGATGTAGCGCCCCATGGGAATGCTGAAGATGGTGACGGCGTCCCGGAGGTCGTGGAGGCGGACGCCGATGGTTTCGTCGGCTTTGTACAGGATGGGGCGGATGTAACAATCCTCCTGCCAGCCCTCCGCCCGTAGCAGCTCCAGGGTAAACGCGGCCAGATCTTCCGGGCTGTAGTCCAGTTGGGCCAGGAGCAGCTTGCCACTCTCCAGGAAGCGGCGATAGTGGTCCAGGATGCGGAAGACGTAGAGCTGCCGTTCGTCGGCATTCCAGTAGCCGCGCAGGCCACCGAAGCAGCCCGTGCCGTAGTTGAAGGTGTGGGTCATTACGCTGATCCGGGCCTCCTCGATGGGTCGGATCGCACCGTTAAAGAAGGCGAAGCGGGTCATGAATGCAGATTCCTTTCCAGTTGGGCCCATAGGGCGGGTTTAGACCAGGGGCAGCCAATCCGACGGGGGCTCGATCACCGACTCCTGGCGGTCCAGCCGCTCCCGGATCAGGTTGGCCAACACTTCCACCCCCTGGGCAATCCATTCAGGGGGCTGAGCGCCAAAGCAGAGACGCAGATGGTAGTCGGGGCTGGGCCTGGTGAGGAAGACCTCGCCTGGGGCAAAGGCCCAGCCCTGCTGCAGGGCGGCCTGTTGGAGATCCGCCAGGGTACTCCGACGGGGTAGGGTCAGCCAGACACAGAAGCCCCCTTGGGGGCGGGTCCACTGGACCGCGGGGGGCATGTGATGCCTCAGGGCCGCCAGCAAGGCATCCCGGCGCTGGCGATACAGGGGCAACACCCGCCGCAGGTGACGTTTCAGCCCGTCCTCGTGGAGAAAACGCGCCAGGGCCCGCTGGAGCAACGGCGGACTGCAGAGATCCATCGCCCGGCGCAGGGAGAGCAGGCGCTCGTGGATCGGCGGCGGCGCCACCACGTAACCCAGGCGCAGGCCCGGCATGAGCAACTTGGAGAAGCCCCCCACGTGGATCACGCTTTCGCTCCGATCCAGGCTCTTCACCGCGGGCGGCGGCGGCCCCTCATAGCTGAGCCGCGCGTAGAGGTCGTCCTCCACCAGCAGGAAGCCGTACTGCTCGGCTAGGGCCAGCAGTTGCGCCCGACGGGCGGGTGTCGCACAGACGCCCGTCGGGTTCTGAAAGGTGGGCACGGTGTAGAAGAAACGGGGGCGCTGCTGGATGGCCAGACGCTCCACGGCCTCTGGGATGGGTCCCTCCTCGTCCAGAGGAACAGCCAGAGGCTGCACGCCGTGGGCCTTCAGGGTGTGCAGGAAGCCCAGATAGGTGGGCTGCTCCACCAGCACCGGCTCGCCGGGCCGGGCCAACGCCTGGGCCACCAGGGCCAGCCCCTGGGTCACGCCGGCCACGATCAACACTTCGTCTGGAGTGACCGCCATCCCCCGGTCCTGTAGAAGACGGGCTACTTCCACCCGGAGCAGGGGATCCCCCTGGGAGGCGCCATAGCGCACCATCTCGAGGGCCTCGCCGCGGCATTCATCCAGGGCCTGCCAGAATTCTTGGGCGGGAAAGAGGCTGGCATCGGGCGCGGCGTCGGCCAGAGAGCGCAACCCGGCAATCTGCCCCAACTGCAGGATGTCGTTGACCACCGCATCCGGCGTCAACTGGCGTCCCAGGCTCTGGGCCGGAGGGCGGGCCTCCACATGCCGGCTGACGAAGGTCCCCCGGCCCACGGTGGCTTCCACCAGACCCGCATTTTGGAGCTCATGGTAGGCCATTTGCACTGTGACCCGGGTGACCCCCAGGGTGCGGGCCAGCTCGCGGACGGTGGGCAGCTGGGTGCCGGCAGGCAATCGCCCCTGGACAATCTGGAGCTTGATCTGTTCTGCCAATTGTTGATAGAGCGCCGGTCCGGCCTGCCGGTCCAGCTTTAGGGAAAGGCCCAGGGCAATCCCTCCTTCCTGCAGATGGGTCTCTTGGGCAGATGGGCTGAAACAATTTGCAATTGTACTGGGACAATGGGGCCTGATCAAGGGACAATGTGTCCAGGGAGAGGAGTCCAATGTTTAGGGGCGAAGCGCGCGGTGTGGCCAGGGGGACGCGGACGCGTCCCCCTGACCCTGCCCCATCACAGGGGGCGTCGGGCCGTGATGGCGCTGCTGGTGAAGCGGCCCACCAGGGCCTCCAACACCGGCCGGGGCAATGGGTGGGTGGCCAGCTCTTCCTGGGGAGCCAGGTCGGCCAGGGTGTAACGATGTTGGACCTGAATCTCGATCTCCTGGAAGCCGGCTGCGTCCAGGAGCTGCCGGTACTGGTCCATGGTCAGCGCGCCGGCGATACAGCCCGCCCAGCTCAGGGCCTGGCGAATCTCCGCCTCGCTGACGGGCAGGTCCGCCAGGTCGCCGTCGATAACGATGTCCGAGATGGCCAGCCGGCCGCCGGGCCGGAGCACCCGAAAGGCCTCGTTCAAGGTCTGGTCCTTGTGGGGCGAGAGGTTGATGACGCAGTTGGAGAGGATCACATCCACGCTGGCGTCCGGCAAGGGGAGATCCTCAATGTCGCCCTTGCGGAATTCCACGTTCTGGATGCCCAGTCTGGCGGCGTTGCGGCGGGCCAGGGCCAGCATCTCGTCGGTCATGTCCACGCCATAGACGAACCCCTGGGGACCTACCCGCTGCGCGGCCAGGAAGACATCCAGGCCTCCGCCCGAGCCCAGGTCTAGGACCACTTCACCGGGCTGCAGGCCGGCCAGCGCGGTGGGATTGCCGCAGCCCAGGGAACTGCTGGCTGCCTCGGGGGGAACCAGGGCCAGCTCTTCCGGCGAGTAGAGGCTGCCGCAGCACTCATCTCCGCAACAGCTCTGTTCGGCCTGCTGGGCCCGGGCGCCGTAGTAGGCTCGGACGTTCTCTTTGATCGATTCGGGCGTGTTGGGCAGGTGATTCATGGTCATTCCTTTCTGTGATAGGTGGTAGACGACAGCGTTATGCTTCATCGGGCAGCAGGGAACCGAGCTGGCAGACCATGGCCTGGGCTGTCTGGGGGCAGGCGCTGACAAACTCCAGGGATGCCTGCACCGCCGGTTCCACCGCGTCCCGAGGGATGGGGGCAAAGCCATGTCGGACGAAATAGTCGACCGCGGTTTCGGTGAGAAGGTAGAGTTGTTGCAAGCCGCGCTGCCGGGCCAGCTCCAGGGTGGCCGCGGTCAGCCGGGCGCCAATCCCCTGATGGCGCCAGGGTGCAGCCACGGCCACCGAGCGCAGCAGGCCGCTCTGCCCGTAGATTTCCAGGGCGGCGCTGCCGACCAGTTCATCTCCGGCCCACGCCGTCAGCCCGGCTGCCACCGCTTCCGGGAAGCCCTCTTGGGGCAGCCCGCTGGCCTGCAACAGCGCCAGCACCGCCGGGACGTGCTCAGGCGTCAGGGGCTGCAGGGCCACCGGTGGCCCGGACGGTTGCCGGTGGTGGGGTGGGGGATGGGCGGGCACGGGGCGTTCAGGCGCTTCTCGCTCCATAGATGGCGTTCCTTTCATTGATAGATAGAAATATATCAATATATTCGACCTCAAAAAACCCGGCCTAGGGCCGGGCTGGTTGGGGCTTCCCAGCTCAGGCGGACACTTCCTCCGGCCGTTGAGCCGGTCCAGCCGCCAAATCGGCCATGAGCCGGTGCAGCTCCGCCAGGATCTCCGGGCGTGTGTGGTAGTAGACCCACACCCCCCGTTGCTCCGCTTCCAGCAGCCCTGCCTGGCGCAGGATCTTCAGGTGGTGGGAGATGGTGGGCTGGGACAGGGAAAAGTGCTGTTCGATGTCGCAGACGCAGACCTGTCCGCCGTAACGGCTGAGCAGATCCACGATCTGCAGCCGCACCGGATGGCTGAGGGCCTTGAAGAGGTTGGCCAGCCGGGTCGCCTCGCCCTCCTCCAGCCGCAACCCCGGCAGCAGATTGCAGCAGGCATCCGGCTGTCGGGTGGTCGGGCTGCTGGCGCTGGGTTTATCCGTGATATGTGTGCTTTCTGCGGTCATCTCGTTCATGGGTCCCAGGATACCCAATAAATTGAAGTTTGTCAATATCTCGATCTTGTGACTTCGCCGCTCGCCACGGGCTGTCCGGGTTCCCCATTCCCGGTGCCCTGTGCTAGAATGGCCCCAGATTGAGCCGGCGGAAAGGTCCAGGATGAATCCCATCACAGTTTCGGCGTTGACCACCCATATCGTGGCCCTGTTTGAGCGGGACGAGCTGTTGCGAGATGTCCAGGTCACCGGGGAGGTGAGCAACTGGAAACGGGCAAACAGCGGCCACATCTACTTCAGCCTGAAGGACCAGGGCGCCAGCATCGCCGCGGTCATGTGGCGGGGCAACGCCATGGCCCACAGCTGGCTCCCCCGGGAAGGGGATCAGATCATCGCCCACGGCTATGTGGGGGTCTACCCGGACCGGGGCGTCTACCAGCTCTACGTGAACCGCATCCGCCCGGCCGGCCGCGGCCAGCTCTATGCCCGCTTCGAGGCTGTGAAGCGCCAGCTGGAGGCCGAGGGGCTCTTCGCCCAGGAGCGCAAGCGTCCTATCCCGCCCTGGCCCTGCCGGCTGGGCGTGGTGACCAGCCCGGACGCCGCCGCGCTCCGGGACATTCTGCGGGTGCTGGCGGCCCGCTGGCCCCTGGTGGATGTGGTGGTCTTTCCCACCCTCGTGCAGGGGGGGGAAGCGCCGGCCCAGATCGAGGCTGCCCTGGCCACGGCCAACCGCTATCACCTGGAGGTGGAGGCCATCGACACCCTCATCCTGGCCCGGGGCGGCGGCAGCATCGAGGATCTCTGGGCCTTCAACGAGCCCCAGGTGGCCTACGCCATCGCCCACAGCCACCTGCCCGTGGTCACGGGCATCGGCCACGAGACGGACTTCACCATCGCGGACTTTGTGGCCGACCTGCGGATGCCCACCCCCTCGGCCGCGGCCGCCGCCGTGGTGCCGGACCGTCAGGAGGTGTGGGCCACCCTGGTCAACCGGCGCCGCCACCTGGATCAGCTGGTCAACCGGGCGTTGGCCCGCTGGCGGGACCAGACCGACCAGGCCAGGCTGCGTCTGCTGCGCCTGCACCCGAGCCGGCAGTTGGACCGGCAGCGGCAGGCTCTGGACGAGCGGGAGCGCCGGCTGCACAACGCCATCTGGAACCGCTTGCGCCAGCTGGCCGAGCGCAACCACGCGGCCTACCAGCGCCTGGAAGCCCTGAGCCCCCGGCGGGTCCTGCAGCGAGGGTATAGCATCGTTCACCGCCAGGACGGTCAGGTGGTCGTCGATCCGGCCATGGTGCCGGTGGGGGAGCTTCTTACGGTGCTGGCCGCCCGGGGCGCCTATCAGGTGCAGCGGGTGGAGAACGCCCCCGAGGCTCCCAACCGTTGAAGTGACCTGCGTTGAGGTGACCTGCCCTTTGCGAGGAGATCGCTCAATTCTGGCGTGCGTAGAGGGTGTACAGGGCCTGCCGGGCCTGTTGATAGTCTGGGGCCAGTTCCAGGGCCTGGCGGTAATGGTCCATGGCTGCCTCCCAGAGGCCCTGCTTCTCGCAGATCTGGCCCAGATGGTAGTGGGTGTAATGGCGGGCTTCGAAGCGCCGGGCCTGGAGGGCCTTCTGGAACCAGGGGATGGCCTCTTCCCAGCGCTCTTGGGCCATGAGGTAGGTGCCCATGTCGTGGTAGGGGTTGCCGAAGTCGGGGTCCAGGGCGATGGCCCGCTGACATTCGGCCATGGCTGCTTCGTAGAGGTAGAGGTTGGCGTAGATGGAGCCCAGGAAGGTGTAGGCCTCTGCCGTGGGGAAATAGGCAATGGAACGGCGATAGGCCGCCATGGCACCGGCCCAATCTCCCTGGGTTTGCAGGCGATAGGCCTGGTTGAAGGTTTCCCTGGCCTGCTGCCAGGCGCGACGTCGATCGTCGGGCAGTTTGTCCGGTGGCTGCAACATGGAGCGTACTATGCCACACTCCCCAGAGGGGTGTCAAAGCTTTGAGGAGTCAAGGATGGCTTGGACGAGGATTTTGGGGCGCCGTGTACACCGGCGCAGCGGTTGGATGGTTGTCGTGTTGGGGGCTGCCCTGCTGTTGAGCGGCTGTGGCTTCCTCTTCGGTGGTGCCGGGCCCGAGCCCACCCCGACCCCTCGGCGGGAGCTGGTTCCCACCTTTACCCCCACGCCGGCAGATGCCGCTCCCGCCCAGGAGCCAGCGGCGCCGGCTGTGGCCCAACAGGAAGCGCCGCCCACGCCGGTCCCCACGGCGACACCCCGGCCGGACGAGCCCACGCCCGAGCCGCCGCCGGCGGTTCCTACCGACACGCCCACCCCCACGCCTGCCCCTGCGCTCCCCAAATTGACCGTGCTCATCGAGGCGGCCAACGTGCGCAACGGGCCGGGTACCAGCTACGGCCTGGTGGGCGCGGTGACCCGGGATCAGCAGTTTGACATCGTGGCCCGCAACCCAGAGGGGACCTGGTGGCAATTCTGCTGTGTCAACGGCCAGCAGGGCTGGATCTTCGGCGATCTGGTTCAGGTGGAGAACGGGGACAACGTCCCCGTGGCGGAGAACATCCCGACGCCGCCGCCTGTCGTCGCGGCTCCACCGCCGCCCACGGATACGCCGGCCCCGGCTGCCGCACCGCCACCTGCGGCCGATCCGTGTGCCAACATCGGTGGGGATGGCTGCAAATTCAAGGTGCGGGAGGGACCCAAGTTCGGCAACAATGGGGGCATGGAGTTGAAGCTCCAGCTCTTCTTCATCCACAGCGGCATCGATGGCGGCCAGCCCCAGGGCAGCTACTTTGTGGTCCTGATCAAGGATGGCGTGAAGTTGCCCATCGGCGACCATGTGCGCAGCATCGCCCTGAACAAGAGCGACGGTCCCCTGGGCCCCTACAACTACGAGTACAAGCTGGGGCTGGACCAGCTCCCCGGCAACACGGTGGCCGGCAACTACGTCATGTACGTGTTGGACGGTAACGGCGAGCGGGACAGCCAGGATTTTGCCTTCTCTGTGCCGGAGGGCCAGGGGGAGATCTGGCTGGTGTGGGACCAGGGGTAGGTTCCACCGGTCATGTAGCGTATCCATGCCACGGCCAGGGGCGAAAGTCTCGGAGCGAAAGGAGCGGCCGGCCATGTCCCACCTGATCACCACCCTGGGGCCCAAGAGCGAAGCGGAGCTGGGCATGATCCTGCCCCATGAGCACATCTTCGTGGACCTGGGACCCATCGAGGAGGCCAACTACCGCCGGGCTCGACCGGAGGAGGTGATCCCGGTCATGGCGCCGGAGATCGAGAAGATCAAGGCCCTGGGCGTCACCGCGCTGGTGGAGTGTACGCCCGAGGGGGTTGGCCGTCGGGCTGACATCGACCTGGCCGTTTCGGAGGCGACTAATTTCCCGGTGGTGGTGCCCACGGGCATTTACCGGGAGCCCTGGGTACCGCCCTGGGCC
This sequence comes from Litorilinea aerophila, assembly GCF_006569185.2. NCBI lineage: Bacteria > Bacillati > Chloroflexota > Caldilineae > Caldilineales > Caldilineaceae > Litorilinea > Litorilinea aerophila. Next base: position 66,871 of record NZ_VIGC02000025.1, read on the forward strand.
CAGGCGGCCACCGAAGATGAGCTCTACGAGTGGATGTTGCAGGAACTCACGGAGCAAATCGGGGATACCGGCGTGCAGGCCGCCTGGATCAAGATCAGCGCCGGCGACGACGGCATCACCCCCTGTGAAGCCAAGATCCTGCGGGCTGCTGCCCGGGCCGGCGCAGCCACGGGCGCGGTCATCGGCTCCCACACCATCCGGGGGCGGGTGGTGTGGGAGCAGTTGGATATCCTGGAAGAAGCTGGCTACACCCCCGAGCGCTTCATCTGGATCCATACCCAGGCGGAGCCGGACTTTTCCCGCCACCTGGCCGTGGCTCGCCGGGGCGCCTGGATCGAATATGACGCCATTGGCAGCGAACGGTACAGCGACGAGTATTTCATCCACCACATCCGACAGGTGCTGGAGGCCGGTCTGGGGGATCATCTCCTCTTGAGCCACGACCGGGGCTGGTATGACCCCTCCAAACCTGGCGGCGGCACCCCGAAGCCCTACACCTATCTCAGCCAGGTCCTGTTGCCCAAACTGGAGGCGGCCGGTCTGGATTCGGCCACCCTGCGCCAGTTAACCCACACCAACCCCTTCCGGGCCTTCGCCCGCTGACTCCCTCCTCTCCCCACAATCTAGGTCCGGCCGCCCGGCCCGACAGGAGGGCATCCGTTGCCTTTCCTGTCCCCGACGGGCATGGGTGCCCCGTCGTAGGCGCAGCCCGCAGCTGCGTAGCCGTCGCCGCTCCTTCACCTGCCCGGATCTGGTGCCATCGTGCGGTTAGAAACCGCACCTACGGTAAGGCCCGCCATCCGCGCGGATTGAGTGCCCCGTCGTAGGCGCAGCTCGCAGCTGCGCAGCCATCGCCGCTCCTTCACCTGCCCGGATCTGGTGCCATCGTGCGGTTAGAAACCGCACCTACGACCAAGGCCGCCATCTGCGCGGATGGGGTTCAATAGGAACGGAGGGCGGGTCTCCGGCCCGCCAAGGAGGCCGGATCTGGGGATACCGACGCCCGTGATCTAACCCCAGATTGTTCGTGTAGACCAAAGTGGCCGTAACCATACGGACCTGGCAGCCGTCATGGAAAATGTAGGGCTTACAATCTGTTCAAATTGTGTTGACAATCCGCATCGACTACCCTATAATATGTCAACATCAAAAAGATGAACGGGATTTATGACCGGTAACAGTCAATATAAATTGAAGAACGGGGAGAGGCAGACGGCCCAGCTCCTGATGAACCGCAAGCAACTTCCACACCATCGCCGAAAATCCGGCAGGCATCCTCTGAAACGGCTTCCCCAAGTTCGATGGGGCCCGGTGATCTTCCTGTCCTTGATGGTCTTGCTCGGCAGCATCCAGCGCCACGAGCTGCCCATCTATGCCCAGGGCTCCCCCGATCCACGCTGGACGCGCTTCACCCAACAGTCCGACCGGCTGGCTTCCAACAACGTCTGGTCCATTCTGGTGGATGAAGGGGCCCTATGGTTCGGCACCGACAACGGCGTCAGCCGCTTCGACGGCACCTGGACCACCTACCCCAGCCTGGGTGAGAATGCCCAGACCAATGCCGAGGGACTTCCGGACCTGGGGCACTTTACCCCCAATGGTCTGACCCTGGCGCTGGCCCGGGATCCGGAGAATGGTCATGTCTGGGCGGGGACGGACACGGGCAGCGTGGCCCGCTGGGACGGGGATACATGGCACCTGGTGGCCCAGTTCCGTTCACCCGTCCATGTGTTGGTTGCTTTCGGCGGACGCCTCTGGGTGGGGACCGATCAGGGGCTCTACAGCGTGGCGAATGGGAATGAGGCCACGCCAGCGACCGCCCTGGGCGAGCAGCCCATCTACGCCGCTTTGGCCGCGGACGACGTCCTCTGGCTGGGCGCCCTGGATGGCCTGTGGCAATACCGGCAGGGGGAGTGGCGGCAGATTGCCAGCGACCAGCCCTACTTTTCCGCCGGTGTCTATGCCCTCTGGATCGATAACCTGGGGCGCATCTACGCCGGGACCCCCTTCGGCCTGGTCTGGGGCTGGTCCTTCGGATCCAACTGGCACCTGGTGGAGACCCTGGACGAGCTGAGCAAGCCGGCTCTGGTCCAGGCTCTGGCCGGTGACTTTCAGGGGGATGTGTGGGCCGCCACCGACGGGGCCGGCGCAGTGGTCTATGACCCCCGGCAGGATACCACCCGGGCCTATGGCATCACCGGCGATCCCAACCTGACCACCCGTTTTGTCCGGGATGTGGCCGTGGACCAGGATGGCTCTGTCTGGTTTGCCACGCCGGCTGGCGTCTTCCGCTATCAGAAGCAGATGTGGTTCAACGACGAGCAGGGCAGTTCCCTGGACGATCCGCTGAACTACATCAACGACCTGCTGGTAGCCCGGGACGGCACCCTTTGGATTGCCACCGGCGGGGCGGGGGTGCGCCACAAAGTAGGCGTCACCAGTCGGGACCGGGTCTTCGGCCCGGAGGATGGCGTCCCCAGCAGCGTCCTCACCCTGGCCGAGGATAGCCAGGGGGGCATCTGGATCGGGACCTTCGAAGGGGTGCGCCGTTTTGATGGGGAAGCCTGGCAGGAGCCCATCGCAGCCGAGGCGTTGCCCGCCCCGGTGATCGCCTCCCTCCTGAACGAAGGCGACAGCATGTGGATCGGCACCGTCGCCGGCCTGGTCCACTACGACGTGGTGACCGGGGAATATACCCCAGTATCGGAGCTGGCCGGCCACAGCATCGAGGCCATGGCCCTGGATTCCATGGGGCGCCTCTGGCTGGGCACCCGCGGGGATGGCATCTTCCTGCGTCAATCGAATGGCAGTTGGCGCCAGTTCCTGTATGACCCCAACGACCCGGACAGCCTGCCCGGGAATTTCATCGAAGGCAGCGGCCTGGCCCCGGACCCCAAGGTGGACGGCGGCATGTGGGCCATCGTTTCCCAACAGGGGCTCGTCCACTGGGATGGCCAGCGCTGGAGCCTGGCCGATCCCAGCAACCAGTTGCCCAGCAACCTCCTCTGGACCGTCTACACCGATCCCGTGGATGGTTCCCTGTGGATCGGCAGTGAGGCCGGAGTTTCCCACTTTGACGGCCTGACCTGGGGGACCTTCAACACCCAGGACGGCCTGCTCAGCCCCATCATCTACGCCATCGTGCGCACCGAAGAGGGCGGCTATTGGATGGGTGGGCGGACGGGCCTCTCCTACTACCGGCCCGATCACACCCCCCCGTGGATCCGCATTGGCCTTTTGACCGGCAATTATCAGCGGGCAGCCAACGGCGAGCTCCAGATCACCCTGGGTGACGATCTCATCGTCAACTTTACCGCTGGCGATCTCCAGACCCCGGTGGAAAAGCTGAAGATCCTCTACCGGGAGACAGGCCCCCAGCATTTTTACGACTGGCGGGAGATCGCCGGAGATTTCCTGCAGGTCAACTTCCAGGAGACGGGGGAGCACCTTCTGGAGTTCTGGGCCCGGGACCAATCCTTCAACTACTCGGCCATCGCCACCCAGCGTATCACCGTGATCCCACCTCCCCAGCGGGTGAATGTCCCCCTCCTGGGGCCGGTGGAGCGGGAAATCTTCCAAACCCTGCTGATTTTGGGGGCTGTGGCCCTCTTGGGCGCCGGCTATGTGAGCCTGGAGATCATCCAGAATCGGCGGCGTAGCGCTGAAGCGGTGAGCCGGGGCTACAACCCCTACATCAGCGGCGAGCCCGTGCGCCGGGACGACATGTTCTTCGGCCGGCGGGAGCTGGTCCAGCGCATCGTGGATACCCTGCACAACAACAGCATCATGATCCACGGGGAGCGGCGCATCGGCAAGACGACCCTCCTCTACTACCTGGTCAACGTGTTGCGGGATGTGGACGATCCCGAATATTGGTTCGTGCCCATCTACATCGACCTGGAGGGGACGCCCCAGGAGGAGTTCTTCCACCTGTTGATGGAGGAGATCGCCCACGGGATAGCCGCCCTGCCGGAGGCGGAGGAGGAGCTGATGCCCACCCTGAACGCCCTCCGCTATCTGACCACGCCCGCGTCCGCTTACACCGACCGGGATTTCAACCGGGATCTGCGGGAGGTGATAGAGCTGTTACAGGGCTATGCCCAGCGACACCATCCGGGCAAACAGCTGCGCCTCATCCTGCTGATGGATGAAATGGACGTGATGAGCCGCTACGATCACCTGATCCAGCAGCAGCTACGCCGCATCTTCATGCGGGAGTTCGCGGCCACCGTCGGCGCCGTGGTGGCCGGCATCCAGATCAGCAAGGAGTGGGAACGGGTGGAGAGTCCCTGGTACAACCTCTTCAACGAAATTGCGCTGGAGCCCTTCAGCCGGGAGCAGGCCATCGAGCTGTTGGTGGAGCCGGTGCGCGGCTACTACACCTATGACCCGGCCGCGATTGAGTTCATCCTGGACAAAAGCGAAGGTCGGCCCTTCCGGATCCAGCAATATGGTCTGGAGGCCGTGAACCACATGCTGGCCGCGGGCCGCCGGCGCATCCGGCTGGAGGATGCCGAAGCAGCCCACGAGCATATCCAAAACAACACCAGCCCGCTGCCCCAGCCCCCCGGCAGCGGCCCGGAGACGGCCACGCCCCCGGATACGGGCGCCCAGCCAAACGGCGTGCAGGGGACAGAGGCTCAATCCGACCATGCCAGGAGCTGATCCAATCCTCCAATCCCAGGCTGGAAAGAGCATTGATCATGCGTAATCCATACATTGTGGGCCGTTGGGTGCGTGGCTCCAATCACTATGGACGACAACGCCTCATCCAGTATCTGTTGGAAAGCCACGATACGGCCACCTGGATGGTGGGCACCCGGCGCATGGGCAAGACATCGGTCCTGCGTCAGCTGGAGTTGCTCACCGACCGGCCCGAGAGCGAACTGGTGCCCCTTTTCTGGGATCTCCAGGGCTGTGGGAGCATGGAGGATCTCTCCTACGAGCTCAGCTTCGCCCTGGAAGATGTGGCCGAGCGCTTCGCGGCCCACCAGATCGATGTGGAAACCCTCGCCGGTCAGGACGCTGTCACCATCCTGCGGCGCCTGGCCCGGCAGCTCAACCAGCAGGGCAAGCGTCTCTTCCTGCTGGTGGACGAAGCCGAAGTGTTGCTGGAGATCACCGACCGGGAGCCCCAGGGGTTGGCCCGTCTGCGCAAGGCCTTCATGGAGGGTCGCCAGCGCACCATCATCACCTCCACCAAGCTGCTGGCCCGGCTCAACGACCTCAGCGCCGGCTGGACCACCAGCCCCTTCCTGTTCGGCTTCAGCCTGGTGAACCTCTGGAAGTTGGACGTCAACGCCTCGGTGGCCCTCATCCGGCAGACCCAGTCACCGGAGCCGGTTCAGGTGGACGACCAGACGGTGGAAGACATCCTCACCCACACCAACCGCCATCCCTACCTGATCCAGTACCTCTGCCAGCGGCTCTTCCAGGTATCCGAGGCAGGCCAGGGCTATCTCCGCCCCGTGGAGGACGAGGACCTGATGGCAGACCACATCCTCTCCGGCTTCTTCCAGATCGATTTCCGCTACCTGACCACCATCGAGCGTCGGCTGTTGCTGGCCGTCGCCCAGATGACCGTGGCCCGGGAGACCGATATCCTGGCTGCCCTCAGCGATGAGGCACCGGCTCGGATCAAGATGTTCCTCTACGGGCTGGATAAGTTGGGCTATCTGCGGCAGGTCTACGGCCAGTGGGCCCTGGGCAACGAGTTCCTGGCCCGCTGGGTGCGGGATCATCTGGAGGAGCTTCGCCACCAGCTTGACTCTAACATCGACGAAGCGGCCCACGAGCGCCTGCTCACCATCGGCCATCAGACCGAGCTTGCCTACCTGCAAGGGGAAGTGGTCCGTCTGCAGCAGGAATTGGCCGCCCTGCGCAGCCGGCAGACCCCTCACCTGGACCGGGCCGAGGCCCGATACCTGGCCCAGGAGATCGCCCGGGTCGCGGCCGACCTGGAAGATGCCCGCAGCGAACTGGCCCGCATTCGGCTGGATCGGGGATAGTTGTTATCTCGGCAATTTTAGTTAAGCCCTTGCCCTTCTTGTTTGGGCTTTGTTTCGGCCTTCACGTATAATTTGAAAGGTGCCTTCTCGCCAATTCCTGTCGAGGGGCGCAGCGGCCCTACCGGTTCAGGGCCCGAAATCGAATGCGGATGCAGCCATTGTGGCTTGAAACGTCTGGCTGAGCCTGCCAGGCAGCCGAACGTTTCTGGCCTTCTTTTTTATCCGGTGTCATACCCATGGAGCTGTCGATACCTTTAGTCGACCTGAAAGCCCAGTACCGAACCATCCAGCCGGCCATCGATGAAGCCATCCAGCGGGTGCTGGCGTCGGCCAACTTCATCATGGGCAGCGAGGTGGCCGCCTTCGAGGAGGCCTTTGCCCGCTACTGTGGCGCAACCCACTGCGTAGGCGTCAGCAGCGGCACCGCCGCCCTGGAGCTGACCCTGCGGGCCTACGGCATCGGACCAGGGGATGAGGTGATCACCGTGGCCCACACCTTCATCGCCACCGCCGAGGCCATCAGCGCAGTAGGGGCCCGCCCCGTCTTTGTGGACATCGACCCGGCCACCTACACCCTGGATCCGGACTGCCTGGCCGCAGCCATCACCCCGGCCACCCGGGCCGTCATCCCCGTGCACATCTACGGCCAGCCCGCGGATATGACCCGCATCAACGCCATCGCCCGAGAGCACCATCTGGTGGTCATCGAGGATGCGGCCCAGGCCCACGGGGCCACCTGGGCCGGGACTCCCGCCGGTCACCTGGGACACGCGGCCTGTTTCAGCTTCTATCCCGGCAAAAACCTGGGCGCCTATGGCGATGCTGGCGCCGTGGTCACCGACGATCCAGCCGTGGCCGAGGCGGTGCGCCTGCTCCGCAACCACGGCCGCCATTCCAAGTACATCCACGAGCAGAAAGGCTTTGGCCATCGCCTGGACGCCCTGCAAGCGGCCATCCTGCGGGCCAAGCTGCCCTACCTGGACCGGTGGACCGCCGCCCGGCGTCGCCTGGCGGCCCGCTACACCGCCCTCCTGGCTGACTCGTCCCTGGCGCTGCCGGCGGAAGCCCCCGACGCGGCCTCGGCCTGGCATCTCTACGTGGTGCGGAGCGAGCAGCGGGACGAGTTGCTGGCCTTCCTCAACGCCCACGGCGTCGCCGCGGGCATCCACTACCCGGTGCCCCTCCACCTCCAGCCGGCCTATGCGGACCTGGGTTACGGGCCCGGCGACCTGCCGGTGACCGAGGCGGTAGCCGCCACCTGCCTGAGCCTTCCCCTGTATCCAGAGCTGTGCGACGAGCAGCAGGATCGGGTGGTGGAACTGCTGTACGCCTTCGAGGCGGAACGGGAACAGGGAAACCCAGGATGAACCGAGAAGCGATGGCCCACTCCCACCCCGAGCCCACCGCCACGCTCCACGAACTCCAGGAGCCGCGCAAGGAAGCCCCGACCGAAGCTTCCCCCTACCTGAGCGTGGTCATCCCGGCCCGCAACGAGGAGGGAACCCTGGGCCAGGTGGTGGAGCGCTGCTTCGCCGCTTTCCAGGAGCTGGCCTGCACCGGCGAAGTGCTGGTGGTCAACGACGGCAGCACCGACGGCACAGCCGATGTGTTGGCCGCCCTCCAGGACCGTTTTCCCACCCTGACCGTCTTCACCCATCGCCGCAGCCAGGGCATGACCGCCGCCCTGCGCCACATGTTTGCCGCCAGCCGGGGGGAAATCGTCATCCTGATCCCGGCGGACATGGAGTCGGACCCCCTCCAAGACATCCCCGCCCTGGTGCGCCACCTGGAGGCCCACAACCTGGACGCAGTGGCGGGGTGGCGCCAGGGGCGCAAGGACGGCAAGGTCTTCGCCAGCGCCATCTACAACCTGGTCATGCGCACCATGGCCGGCGTCCCCGTCCACGACGCCAACTGGATCAAGGCCATGCGCCGGGAGGTGATCGACAGCCTGCCGCCCCTGCGCAGCGACTGGCACCGTTTTCTTCTCATGATCGCGGTGCACCAGGGCTTTCGGGTGGGGGAAGTGCAGACATCGTACCGGCCCCGGCCCGCGGGCAGCAGCAAGTTCGGCTGGGAGCGGATTCCCATCAGCTTTCTGGATGTGCTGGTGGTCAAGTTCTTGCTCACCTTCAGCCAGGCGCCCATGCGCTTCTTCGGTGGCCTGGGCCTGGCCGGCATCGCCGTGAGCCTCCTCACCTTCCTCTACCTCACCGGCCTTTACATCTTCGCCGATACCCAGAAGCGCCCCATCTTCATTGCCGCGGGCATCCTGGCCATCATCGGCATCCTGCTTCTGCTGGTGGGCTTCCTGGCGGAGCTCATCGTCAGCCAGGGCGAGCGCATCGCCGAGCTGGAAAAACGCCTCCTCCGCCGCGACCCGGAATAACACCCCCCAATCTTCAATCTTCAATCTTCAATCGTCACCCGCCCACACTCCGCCATCACCGGACCGCGCTCCCCCTGGCCATCCTGCAGACCTACGGTCACCCCATACTCGCCGGGGGGCGTCGCCGGATTCAGGTTGATGTCCAGTTCATCCCGCACGAAGGTGGATTCGGCCGGCCAGGTGCTGGTAGGCCAGAGGCGCAGGGCAGAGCCTTCGTTGGGCAGCCCCTCGCCCCACACCCCTTCCGGCCCCACCACCTGGGCTGTGGCGGTGTAGTCCCCGGCGATGGGCCCCCGGGCCTGCCACCACAGGCGCACATGGACCCAGCCGCTGGGGGGATGCATCTCGTCGTCCCGGGCCCGGAGGACGGGAGTGGTCACTTCACAGGCGGCCAGCATCAGGTTGGGCGCCAGGGCTAGATCGGGATGGCGGGCTGTGGGCGCCAGGGCGGGCAGCTCGGGAAAGTGGCTGCGCAGGGCATAGCCGCTCAGCTTGATCCCCGCCGGATACTGCTCGGTGATACGGGGAAAGTGCTGGTTGAGCCAGCCCTCCACCAGCCGCTGGTCGTCCACCCCGGCCAGGTGGCTTTGGGTCAGCCACAGGGTGGCGGCCCCAAAGTCTACCAGACCTTGCAGCGGCGGCGCGATGACCGTCTCCACGTCGTCGGGTTCCAGCCGTCCGCCCCAGGGGAAAAAGACGGGCAGCTCGTCAAAGTGCATCCGCTGCCGCAGATACCACTCCAGGGCGTCGTGGGTGTAATCCACGTGGGTCACCACCGCAGCGGGCAGGCCAGGGCTGGCGGTCTGGTATTGGAGGATGTAGCGGGCGGCGGCGCGCCAGTTCTCCCGGTAGCGGGCGGGCGTCCACAGGGGAGGCAGGGCCGCCGCCAGGAGCAGCACCGTCGCGGCGAGGACAGGCCATCCCGCGGCTGGCCATCGTCGGGCCAGGATGGCCCCTCCCCGGGCCGCGGCCCACAGGACGAAGGGCGCCAGAAAGATCAGGTAGCGATCCTCGGCGAAGATGGAGCTGCTGCGGCTGAGGAGCACGTTGGCGATCAGGAGGGGGACACCAATCCAGCACAGGAGCCACAGCCGATCACCAGTACCCTGGGCGCGGGGCCAGGCCAGCCCCACGAGCACCAGCCCAGCCAGGAGGATGAGGGCCGCAAGGAGCAGCGGCTGGGGCCACTCCACCCGCCAGACGGTGAAGATCTGCAACAGACGCCGCAGGTTGTGGGCAAAGTCCGCGAACGCGCGGCCTGGCTCTCCTTCGGCCGCGTTGACCAGCCAGGCGTTGCGGGCCAGGGGCAGGAAGAGCAGGCTGGCCAGGCCCAAAGCCCCCACTCCCTCCACCAGCCGCCGGCGGTCCCGACTCTGCCACCCCAGGAGCAGCAGGGTCAGGCCCGCGGCCGGGAGCACAAAGGCGCTGAAGAGATAGGTGTACAGAGCGGCCTCCAGGCAGGCCACAAAGCCCAGCCACCACCAGAGCCGACGCCGGGACGCCTGCCACGCCCGCAGCAGAGAGTAGGCCGCCCAGACGATGGCGGCGGTCGCGGGCTGGAACATGCGCAACTCCTGGCTGTACCAGACCAGCACCGGGCTGAGGGCCACCAGGAGCCCGGCCAGGCGGCCAATCCCCCGGCCGCTGAGACGGCTGGCCAGCAGCAGGATGCCCAGTACCGTGGCCACGCCCAGGAGGCTGCCCAGCGCCCGCAAAGCCCCGTCATCCTGGGCCAGTCCAAAGGGCTCCAGCAGCGTCTGCCAGAAGTGGAGCGCCAGGTAGTAGAGGGGCGGGTGCTTCTCTTCCACCAGCTGGAAGGTCTTCTGCCAGGTGTAGGCAGGATCGGCACCGGCCCAGCGCAGGCTGACCGCCTCGTCGAACCAGATGCTGTGGTAGTCCAGGCGCCAGAAGCGGGTCAGGGCAGCCACGGCCAGCACCAGCAGGTCCGGCCAGGGTGTCTGCCAGAAGCGAAGCCAGGAACGAGGCCAGGAAGATGGATTCATGGTCGATGAACGGTGGGATGGGCGGGTGTCTGGGAGGCGGGTAGCCCGAGCTCGGTCACCCGGGCCCGCAGGAAAAAGCGCCGGTAGGCCCGGACCTCGGCCAGTTGCTCTTCCAGCTCGGCCCGGAGGATGTCGGCTTCCTCTGGGTGTTCTCCGTTGTGATCTGCTCCTTCGGGCACCCGGATGCGGGCCGCGTCCCCCGCCAGCCACTCTTCCAGCTGGATCAGCCCCCGCACCTCCAGCCAGAGCAGGCTGTGACGGATCACGGCCTCGGTGGTGCCCAGCCGGGCGGCCATGCGGCCCACGTCCAGCAGCCGGTCTCGCTCCAGGGCGTATTTGCACATGCCGGCCACGCTGCGCAGCACCCCGGCCACAGAATCGTCCGTGGTGGGGCGGCCACACAGGTAAATGGCCGAGGGCTGGCTCGTCTCCACCAGCCAGCGCAGGAGAGCAGAGGATGGCGGAATGCTCCACAGAACCAGGGGCGCGCCGGGGGAGATGTCCTGGGCGAAGGCCGTGCGGGGGGCATAGGGAACGGCCTGGCCGGGCTCGGGGGTGTGGTGGGCCAGGTGGACCCCCTCCGCGTACCAGTGGGCCTGCTCCGGCCCGGGCAGGTCGGCCAGCTGGACGGGCCTGGACCGCAGGTCGTGGATGGGCACGGCCGCCGGCGTGGCCACGGCGATTTCGGGGACATGGGCCTGGCCGGGCCGGCTGGCCACGTAGCTCAGTTGCAGGCTGCGCTCCCCGCGGAATTCATTGATGCCCAGGGTATAGACCAGGTCCACCGGGCCGGCCGGGAGTTCGCCATCGGCGCCGTGGAACCAGATGACCGGCTGGCGGGTGCCGTCCGGCGCCTGGACCAGCAGCTTGCGATGGCTGCCGTCCCGGCCCAGGCGGCGGTCGTCCACCACCTGCAGTTGCCGGCTGAGCCACTGGGGCATGGGGTTGCCGTTGCCGAAGGGCGCCAGCCGCTGCAGGGCTTCGGCCAGAGGCATGGACAGCTCGCCCAGGGGCACCTCGGCATCGATGACCAGGCCAGGTGGCACATCCGGGCTGCGGTGTGCCTCCACCTGCCGGTCCAGCTCCCGGCGGAAGCGGTCGATGTTTTCCGGGGGCAGGCTGAGGCCCGCTGCGCCCGGGTGGCCGCCGTGACCCAGCAGCAGGTGGCTGCAGGCCGCGATGGCCGCGCCGATGTCCACCCCGGGGACGCTGCGGGCGCTGCCCCGGGCCGGCTGGCCGGGCGGGTTGAGCAGCAGTACCGTGGGCTTTTGGAACTCTTCCACCAGCCGGGAGGCGACGATGCCCACAATGCCGGCGTGCCAGGCGGGATGGGCCAGCACCAGGGCGTTGAAGTCCAGCAGCCAGGGATTGCGTTCGATGATCTCCAGCGCGCTGGCGGTAATCTGGCTGGTGAGCAGGCGGCGCTGCTGGTTGAGCCGCTCCATCTGCGCGGCCAGCTGGCCGGCCCGGATGGGGTCGGTGGTGGTGAGGAGCTCCACGGCCACGGTGGCGTCCTCCAGCCGGCCCACCGCGTTCATCCGAGGCCCCAGTTGGAAGGCGATGGACTCCGCGTCCACCGTGGCGGGGTTGAGCCGGGCCACCTCCATGAGGGCCAGCAGGCCGATGCGCCGGGTGCGGCGGAGCTGTTCCAGGCCCAGCTGGAGCAGGTAGCGGGCGTCGTGGACCTGTTCGGCCACGTCGGCCACGATGCCCAGGGCCACCAGGTCCAGGAAGACCCGTTCCTGGCCGGCCTGCCCGGCCTGCTGGAAGAGGGCCTGGATGAGCTTGAAAGCCACGCCCACGCCGGGCAGGGTGCGCAGGGGGTCATCGGGGGGCTGGAACTTGGGGTTGACGATGGCGTCGGCCCGGCGCACGCTGTCGGCGCCCACCTGCTGGGGGGGCAGCCCAAAGAGGGGATCCTGGCCTGGGGTCAGCGACTGGAGCTCGGGGGGGAGGTCGTGGTGGTCGGTGACGATGACCGTGAGCCCCTGGTCCTTCGCGTAGCCAATGGCGGGACCTTCGGCGATGCCCGTGTCGCAGGTCAGCAGCACGTCCGGCCGAAAGGAGGGATCTGCCAGCTTCTCGGCCAGGACGGCCACCTGGATGCCATGGCCTTCCCGGAAGCGGTTGGGCACGTGGAAGCGCACCCGCTCCGGGCCGGCCAGATGGCGCAGACCGGCCACCAGGGTGGCGGTGCTGGTCTGCCCGTCCACGTCGAAGTCCCCCCAGACCAGGATGCGCTTTCCGGCCGCGATGCTTTCGTGTAGAAGTTCAGCGGCCCGGGCGAGGCCGAGGAGGGCTGTGGGCGGAGCCGGCCTGTAGGCCTCCGGATCCAGGAAGGGACGGGCCTTTTCCGGCGTGTCGAAGCCCCGTTGGGCCAGGAGTTGGGCCACCAGCCGATGGCCGTCCACCAGGGCGAGAAGCTCTGGCGCGGGGTCTACAGGTGGGCGGAGGGTCCAGGGTTGACTCATGGGAACACCGGTACCAGGGGATGGGTCAGAAGGCCAGTTCGGCCACGTCGTCCAGGGTGAACTCCAGGGCGGCGGTCACGTCCACGGCGAAGAAGTCTTCCATATCCTCCACATCGTCCAGGTCACCGGCTGCTGTGCCCCGGTTGCAGCGGCTTCGGTAGACGCAGAACTGGCAGAAACGGCGTCGGTTGGCCTCGGTGTCGGGCACTTTGGGGAAGTCTGCAGGCCGCTGGCCGGCCAGGATCTCGGCCAGCAACTGCTGGAGTCTCCGCTGATTCTCCTGGTGTTGGCTGCCATCATAGCGAAAGCGGATGGGCTGTTCCGGCGCCGCGGTGAACCAGTAGAGCATCTCCACCTGCTCTGGCTGCACAGGCCCCCAGGGCAGGGAGGGGGAGGCCTCTACCAAAACGTAGGGGTAGATGAGGCTCTGCAGGCGTTGCCGGAGGGTGGCCGGCTCTGGGCGGCGCCGGCTGGTCTTCCAGTCCACGATGACCACCCGGCCTTCTGGGTCAGCGGCGATCAGGTCGTATTTGGCGGCCAGCCGGAAGCCCTGTTCAGGGCTGTCGGGGCGCCCTTCCAGGCCAAAGGGCACGGACAGGATTCGCTCTACCTCCTTGTGCGCCTCGGGGAGGTGGGCCGGCCGGTGGGCCCGGTAGGCAGCGAACCAGGCATCCAGCGGGGGGGGCAGGCTGGCGGCCAGAAGCGCCGGGTCCAGGCCGATCTCGACCCGCTCCACCAGGCGATGGAAGGCCGCGCCCAGGCGCATGAGCTGCTCATGGTCCTGGACGGGCGCGGCCTCCACCGCGGGCCAGGGCAGTTGCTCCACATAGGCCAGCCAGAAGCGTCGCGGGCAGTCCTGGTAGGCCTGCAGGCTGGACTGGCTGAAGGCGAAGGTGTCCGGCAGGCGTGGGTATGGATGCTTTGGGTCATTCACAGCGTGCATAGGGCCATGATAGCACACGGTGGCTGGCCGGAGCAATTGCCCGGCCGATGGGAGGACGTCTCACCCGGCCTGGGGCCGGACACCCACGTAGCGGGCTCGGGGCCGGATCAGGCGGTCGCTCTGGTATTGCTCCAGCGCGTGGCCGATCCAGCCTGCCATGCGCCCCAGGGCAAAGAGGGCCAGCGCCCGGCCAGCCGGCAGCTCCAGGGCCTGGGCCAGGGTCGCCAGGGCGAAGTCCAGGTTGGGGTATAGCCCGAAATGGGCCTGCACCGCCTGGATCAGCGCGTTGGCCACCTCCATGGCCGGCCCGTCCGGGCATGCGGCCCGGGTAGCCTCCAGCAGGCAGGCGGCCCGGGGATCGCCGGCCGGGTACAGGGGATGGCCGAAGCCGGGCAGCCGATCCCCCTGCTTCACCCGCCGGGCAATGGCTTCCCGTACATCCTCCCGGGCGTCCCGCAGGAGGGCCTCGCACCGGGCGGTGTCCCCGCCATGTCGAGGTCCCTGGAGGGCAGCCAGGCCCGCGATCACGGTGGCGTAGGGCGTGGCGCCGGTGGAGGCCACGCCCCGGGCTACGAAGGCCGAGGCGTTCAGCTCATGGTCGGCGCAGAGGATCAGGGCCGCGTTCAACAATTGGGCCGCGTCCGGCCGGTCAGGAAGCCAGGCCTGCTGGAGCTGCTGCGCGATGGGGCCCTGGCCGGCCTGGCCCGTCAAAACGCCGGTGGCCAGGGCCAGGAGGCGGGCGCCGGTGCGGGCCACGGCAGTGGGGTTCAGGTCGTGGGCGGCCAGGTCCTCGGCCGCGGCCAGGGGCAGCAGGGCCTGGAGCTGCTCCATGGGCGTCAGCCGGCGGAGCCGGGGGGCCAGCTCCTGGCAGGGCGCCAGCAGCCGGGCCACTGTTTCGTCTTCCGCCTCGAAGATCCCCTCTGTGTGGAAGCGGCCGGTCCAGAGGAGGGCGGCCACCGCCTCGAAGGGGTGGGTGCGGGCGAGCTCCGTGGCCTCGTGACCCCGGTAGTAGAGGCGTCCGTTTTCGATCAGGGTGATGGCCGACTCCAGCACCGGGTCGCCGAAGTGCAGGGCGTCGTCCAGCCCCTGGGCCGGGCGACGGCGGCGCTCCCGCCGCTGCTTCAGGGCCTGGACATCGGCCGCGTGGTAGCGGCGTTTTCGGCCACCTTCGGCCGTAGCCTCGGAGCGGATCAGGCCCCGGCTGACGTAGGCGTAGAGGGTGCCCAGGCTGATGCCGAGCTCCGCGGCGGCTTCCCGGGCGGTGTAGAAGAGTGGGTCGGACATGGGTTTACTGGTGGGGCGCTCTGTCAACTGCCCTGGACACAGGGAACAGCGTCAAAACCGGGTCGAAATATATTGATTGTTAGAATCAAGATTGACAACGTTGACTGGCTGGCCTATCATAGCATAGAAGTGATTCGCCCTCAAACGTAGAAGGATGGAGAGATGTCAACTACCCAAACGGCTCAAACCACCGACGCCTTCAAGCCTGGCCTGGAAGGCGTCATCGCCGCCGAGACCCGCCTGAGCAGCGTAGATGGCCAGAAAGGCGAGCTCATCATCGCTGGCTTTCCCCTGGAAGAGCTGGCCGCCCATGCCACCTTCGAGGAAACGGCCTACCTCCTCTGGTACGATCACCTGCCCACGGCCGCCGAGTTGGAGCGCTTCCGGGCCGAGCTGGCCGGGTATCGGGCGCTGCCCGCCGCCACCCTGACCCTGTTGGAGCAGGTGGCCCAGGTCCGCCGCCCGGCCATGGACGCGCTGCGCATCGCCGCGGGGGCCATGGATCTGGATGCCCGCGACCTGGATGACCATGGGCTGGCTCGCCTGGCCCTGGCCCGTATCCCCACCATCGTGGCGGCCTACTGGCGGCTGCTCCACGGCCAGGCCCCGGTAGAGCCCGATCCGGAACTGGGCCACGCGGCCAACTACCTCTACATGCTGGAGGGTGCCCGCCCCACGCCGGCCAAGGTGCGGGGCCTGGAGACCTATCTCAACACCGTCTCCGACCACGGGCTCAACGCCTCCACCTTCGCCGCCCGGGTGATCATCGCCACCCAGTCGGACCTGGTCTCCGCGCTGGTGGGGGCCATTGGCGCGCTCAAGGGACCTCTCCACGGCGGCGCGCCGGGGCCGGCCCTGGACATGGTCTTCGAGATCGGCGACGTTTCCCGGGCAGAGTCCTACCTGCGGGAGAAGCTGGAGCGGGGCGAACGGCTCATGGGCTTCGGCCACCGGGTCTACAAGGTGCGGGACCCCAGGGCCGAGGTGTTGGCCCGGGCCGCGGAGGTCATGTATCGGGATGGCGGGGACATGGCCCTCTACAACCTGGCTCGGGAGGTGGAGAAGATTGCCGTGGCGCTGCTGGCCGAATACAAGCCGGGGCGCAACCTGCAGACCAATGTGGAGTTCTACACCGCGCTCCTGCTCCACGGCCTGGGCCTGGACACGGACCTCTTCACTCCCACCTTCGCGGTGGGGCGTACCGCCGGCTGGATCGGCCACTGTTTTGAGCAGCGGGCCACGGGCCGCCTGATCCGCCCCGATTCCCGCTACATTGGCGAGCGCAACCGCCGCTGGGTTCCCCTGGAGCAGCGTTAGTCCAGCCCGGCGGAAATAGACCAATGGTGACTCTTCTGCAAAAAGGGCATTTTTGAACGCAAAGGCGCAAAGAAACGCAGGAGAGAGTCACCCGAATCAGCGTTCATCTGGGTGGGTCAGCGTCCTCATTTGACCTTTGTGCAGTAGAGCCAATAGTAGGTCACGCATTCTTGCGTGACGGGGTGCCCGTAGAGACGCACGGCCGTGTATCTCTACGGGCGCCCATGTCCAGCCGGGAGGCCGGACCTACGACGGGAGGTGCCTGGACGATGGCTTGCTCTTTTGGGCCAGCGCCTGATACAGCGCCACCGTCTGCCGCGCGCATTCGTCCCAGCGGAAGCGCGCCGCGTAGAGCGGCCCCTGGGTGCGCATGGCCGCCGCCCGCTCGGGCTCCTGGAGGATCTGGCCCACGGCCGCGGCCAGCGCTGCGTCGTCCGTGGGCGGCACCAGCATCGCCACGTCGCCGGCCACCTCCGGCAGGCTGCTCACCTGGCTGCAAACCACCGGCGCGCCGCAGGCCATGGCCTCCAGCACCGGAAAGCCGAAGCCCTCGTAGAGGCTGGGCATGAGCACGCAGTCCGCGCCGGTGTAGAGGGGCGGCAGATCTGCGCCCGGCACATAGCCGGCGAAGGTGACATCCCCTTCCAACCCCAGCCGTTTCACTTCCTCCTGGATGGGCTCAAAAAGCCAGCCCCGGCCCCCCACCACCAGCAGTCGATGGGGATGGCCGGCCTGTTTCAGGCGCAGGAGCGCGCGCAGGGCCGTGGCATGGTTCTTGCGGGGCTCCAGGGTGCCCACCATGAGCAGGTATGGCCGATCCGGGCTGTAGCGCTGCCGGATCCGCTGGACCTCGGCCGGCGGGGCGGGCCTGAAGGCCGGATCAATGCCCTGGTAAATCAGGTGAATTTTGGCCGGCGGAACCCGGTAGAGCTCCATCAGGTCCCGTTGGGTGTGGCGGCTCACGGCGATGATGGCATCTGCCCGGCGCACGAAGAGGGGCATGCCCACCCGCAGGAAGAGCCGGTTGGTCCAGGTGTGGTGCTGGGGGTAGCGCTCGAAGATGAGGTCGTGGACGGTGAGCACCGTGGGCACGGGCAGGTAGGGCAGGAGATGTTCCGTGGCGTGGTACAGGATCGGCCTGCTGTCCGGGGAGGACCTGGGCAGGATACCGGGGTAGGGGATACCCAGGAGCTGGCTGGCCAACACGCTCAGCCGCCAGGCATACTGGTTCAGGGGCAGGGTACGCCTGGGAGCCTGGGCCAGCTCCTGGGGCAGGTCATGCCCGCTGTGGGCGTTGTAGAAGAAGGTCAGGGCCATCTCCGGGGGCGCCTCGGCCAGCAGATGGCGGGCGAGCTGGCCTGCATAGCGGCTCAGGCCCGCGCCCTGGTGCACCGCAGGTCCCACGTCCAAAATCACCTGCAAGGTCGAGGGGCGGGGGGATGTGACCGGCATGGACAGGCCCCTCATCGCTGCTGGAGGATGGCCTGGATGCGGCTGATGATCATCTCCATGGCCACCCGGTTGTTGCCCCCCTCAGGCACGATGATATCCGCGTAGCGCTTGCTCGGCTCCACAAACTCCAGGTGCATGGGGCGCACGGTGGCCAGGTACTGGCGCACCACCGACTCCAGGGAGCGGCCCCGCTCCTGGATGTCCCGCTGCAGACGGCGGATAAAGCGGATGTCCGGGTCGGTGTCCACGAAGATGCGCATGTCCATCAGTTCCCGCAGGGCCGGCTCCACGAAGACCAGGATCCCTTCCACCAGCACGATGGGGGCGGGCAGCACCCGCTGGGTCTGGCGCAGGCGGGCGTGGGTGGCGAAGTCGTAGATGGGCACCTCCACCGGCTGACCCTGCAAGAGCTGGCGGATGTGCTGGACCAGCAGGGGCGTGTCCAGGCTGTCCGGGTGGTCATAGTTGCAGGCAGCCCGCTCTTCCGGCGGCAGATGGCTGTGATCCCGGTAGTAGCTGTCGTGTTGCAGGTAGGCGATGTGCTGGAGGCCGATGGCCTCCTGGATGCGCCGGCTCACCGTGGTCTTGCCGCTGCCGGTGCCGCCGGCCACGCCGATGACAAAACCCTTGTTGCCCATGGCCTACTCCTGGGAACTGGATGACGCTCCTTTGGCGGCGTGCGCTCCTCTTGCCGCCGCAGCCGGGGCACCCTCTTCCGTGCCGTCGTCATCGTCTTCTGCGTCTGCGTCTGCCTCCTCCTCCGCTTCCTGTTCCTCTTCCTGCCACGCTTCCAGCTCTGCCAGGGTCGCCTGGCGGTCGCTCTGGGCGATCACCAGCGTGTGCTCCTGGGGCCAGGGGGCTACCTGCACCAGGAGCCAGGTGGGGCGTCGCCAGAAGCCAACAGCCCCTGCCAGGGCCAGGAACAGGGCCGGCCACAGCAGCCACACCCCTGGCATCCGCCGGATCTCCACCTGCAGGCCAGGCATGGGCACCCAGCGCAGGCGGGGTCCGTCCGGCCCCAGGCGGATCTCCTGGGCTTCCCGGCCGGAGAGTTCCAGCCGTTCCCGGGGCTCCACCGAGTTGCCGCTGTACACCTCCACCAGGAACTGCTCCGATGGCTCAGGCGCACCCGCGGACGTCTGTGGAGCCCGGCGCACCAGGCGCAGGCCCAGCCCTGCTTCCGGCAGGACCAGGGATTCCTCGCTGCCGGGTCCGGGGAAGAGGAGGCCTACTGTGGCAGCGGGGCGTCCCTGGCCGGGCCGGGCGATGGCCGGGCTGCCGTCAGTCGTGGCCACCAGTACTCCCAGGGGCCCGGGCCGGGCGATTACGTCCACCGGGCCCAGCCGCAGCCGGGTCCGGGCCGTGACGGTGGCGGAAGCCCGGTGTTCGCCCACCCGCGCCTCCAGCACCGGTGCCGGGAGCGCCTGGGACGACGTCTCCTCCACCGGAGGCACCGGGTAGGAGAGTTCCACGTTGCGCAGGGCATAGCGGTAGGTCTCGCCCGGCGCCAGGGTGGGCGGCGCCATCTGCCAGCCCAGGGTCACCACCGACCACATGGCCAGCAGGGCCAGCAGCAGGCCAGCCAGCAGCGCCGGCCGCAGGTAGGCGAAAGGAGCGTCCCGGGTGGCCCAAAAGCGGACCTCCGGCAGCTCTGCCTCTGGCGCTTCTGGGGGCAGGGGGGCCGTCCCTTCGGCCACCTGTTGGAAGCGCTGGCCGAGCCAGGTACGCAACGCTTCAACTGTCTCCTTCGGCGGCAGGGGGAGGGCCTGGCGAAGCCGGTAGAGGGGAATGCCGGCCTGGAGGCTCAACGGTTCGGCCCAGGCAGGGGCGGGCTGGGTCAGCAGTTGTTCGGGATTCCGCCGGATGCGATACAGCAGCAGGGCATAGCCCAGCCAGGTGCCCAGCTGTGCCGCCAGGATCAGCCCCACCAGGGCCAGGAGGAAGCGGAGCAGAGGGCTGTGGAGCACGTTGAACAGCCCCAGCGCACGCAGCAGGCCGCCGACCGCGCCGTAGCTGCTGCTGGTGGTCAACAGCCAGCGGGCTGCCGCCGCCGGCTCATCGTTGAGCTGGCCTGGCATCTGAGGCAGGAGCAGGCCACCCAGAACCAGCAGCAGGGCCAGCCCGCCGGGCACCAGGAGCAGCCAGCGCTGGTTCAGCCACTCCCAGAGGGTGCCGGCCAGGTTGGGGATGGCCCGGCCAGCCCTGGCCTCCGGGCCGGGGAGTTGGATGGATTCTTCGTTACTGGGTTGCGAAACAGCCATCCCGTCACTTTCCTGAAGATGGATGAAGCCAGCGCCGGATCTCCTCGTCCAGGTTGGAGAGGGGCGCATGGCGGACCGTACACGTGGGCAGAGATTCCAGGAACGCCTGGCCGTATTCCTTGCGCCAGATGCGGCTGTCCAGGATGATGACCACGCCCCGGTCGGTGGTGCGCCGGATGAGCCGGCCAAAGCCCTGACGCAGGCGCAGGATGGCGTCGGGCAGGGTGTAATCCCAGAAGGGGTTCTCCATCTCCGCGCTGCGGGCGGCCACCATGGGGTCGCTGGGCACGGCAAAGGGCAGGCGCACGATGAGCAGGCAGCGCAGCTCGTCGCCAGGCAGGTCGATCCCCTCCCAGAAGCTGCGGGTGCCCAGCAGGACGGCCCGCTCCGTCTGGCGAAACTCCCGCAAGAGCCGCTGCCGGCTGCTGACGCCGTGCTGCAGGACGGTGATGCCCGCCCGGTCCAGGGGGCCGCGGATGGCCTCCGCCGTGGCCCGGAGCTGGTTGTAGCTGGTGAAAAGGACCAGGGTTGCGCCGTTGCTGGCCATGGCCGCCTTGATGATGGCCTGCTCCACCGCCTGCTGGTAGTGGACGTGATTCGGCTCCGGCATGTCGCTGGGCAGGAAGAGGAGGGCGTTGCGCTGGTAATCGAAGGGGCTTTCCACCGTGGCGGCTGCCACCTCCCACAGGCCCAGCCGCTCCCGGATGAAGCTGAAACCGCTGCCGGTGCGCAGGGTGGCGCCGGTGAAGATGGCGCTGCGACAGCCCCGGACCAGGGCCTTTTCCAGCACGTCGCTGACGTACAGGGGCGCGGCCACCAGGCTCACCTCCCCCTCCTTTTCGTTGACTTCCAGCCAGGTGACGATGTCGCCTTCCGGGGGGCGGGCGCCTCCCCGGCTGCCCTCCCGCAGGCTCACCCGGGCGCCCGTTGGGCGGGGCTGAAAGATGATCCGGTCCAGCCAGCGGGCCAGCTCGGCCACGGCCGTCGCGATGCCGTGGAGGTCATCCAGGTAGGTGGCGTAGGGTTCGGGCCCCCCGCGGCCGCGGCCCCAGCCGGCCTGCTCCAGGTAGGCTGTGAGCTCGCTGAGCTGGCGGGCCAGGCTGTGCAGGTGGCCGCTGACGTGATCCCACTCGATCTCCACCTGGCTCCACGCCGGCTGGGTGCGGACCCTGCCGTCCAGACGCAGGCGCTGGGCATAGGTGAACTCCTGGCGGATCTCCTCGTGGGCGAGAGCGTAGTTGCGCAGCACCTGGGCGAACTCCTGCAGCCGGGCCTGCAGCGCCTGGACCTGCCCGGCCACGCTGCGTAGCAGGCTGGCCAGCCCGTGGTCCAGGCGCTGGTGGGCGGCCTGGGACAGGTGGGCCATCAGGTCTCCGTTCGGGCCCATGCGGCCCAGTAGGCTGGCCACCGAGGGCCACTCCACCCGGTAGGTGAGCTGCTCCGTGGCCGCGTCTTCCAGGCGGTGGGCTTCGTCCACCACCAGGTGGCTGTAGGGGGGCAGGACTCGCCGCGCGGGGCCGTCCGGGAGCCCCCGGGACGCGGCGATGTCGGCCATGAGCAGGGCGTGGTTGATGACCAGGAGGTGGGCCCGTTCGGCCTGCTGGCGCGCCTCCAGGAAGAAGTCCCGATGGGGGCGGCCGCCTCGGGGGCCGGGCTCCATCTGCCCGTGGCATCGTTCCGGCGTGCAGGTGGCCGGGTCGGAGCATAGGCGGGCCCAGATGGCCCGTTCTCCCGGCGTAGGCAGGAAGAGCTCACTTACATCCCCGCTCTCGGTGGTGGGGAGCCAGACCAGTACCTTGGCCAGGACCCGTAGCTCGAGCGGAGAGAGGCGACGGCCCTGGTACCAGGCCTGCAGCCGGCGGGTGCAGAGGTAGTTGCCCCGCCCCTTGAGCAGGGCGGTGTTCACAGGCGGGTGGCCTTCCAGGCTCAGCAGCCGCTGGAGCAGGGGGATGTCCTTGTCCATGAGCTGGTCCTGGAGCGCGATGGTGTTGGTGGCTACCACCACCCGGCGCTGGTGGGCCAGGCTCCAGAGGGCGGCTGGCACCAGGTAGGCCATGCTCTTGCCGGTGCCCGTGCCGGCTTCTAACAGGAGGTGTTCGCCCCGATTCAGGGCCTCGATCACCTGCAGGGCCATCTGGAGCTGGCCATCCCGGGGTTCGTAGTGGGGGCCCAGGAGTTGGTTCAGGGAGCCGCCGGGGGCAAAGATGGCCTGCACCCGCGCCCGCAGGACCTCCGGATCGGCCACTCCGGAGAGTGTTTCCTGGTCCAGCAACAGGGAGTCGGGCACATCCATCTGTGGCATGGGCCGGGCCCTACGCCCGAGTGGAATTCCCCGGGCCAGGGCCGTCGTGTCCGGTTCCTGCTCCTCCTCATCCAGGCGTTCGGCAAAGAGCTCCAGGGGCGTCCAGTTGCTCTCCTGGCCGCAGGCCAGCAGGGTGGCAGCAACAGCCGGAGGCAGGGCCCAGATCTGTTGGCGCAGGAGGCTGAAAAGGGCGGCGGTGGCTTCTGCATCATCCAGGGCCCGGTGGGCATCGGAGAGGGGGATGGAGAGGGCCTGGCACAGTTCGCCCAGCCCATAGCTGGCCATGCCCGGAAGCAGGATGGAGGCCAGCTCGAAGGTGTCCAGGGTGGGGCGATGGAACTGGATGCCCGCGGCCTGGAGGAAGTCCAGGTCGAAGCTGGCGTTGTGGGCCACCACCCCGGCCACGTCCCGGGTGACGAAGGCCAGCAGCTCTGGCGCCACCGCCTCCACGGGCGGCGCGTGGGCCACGTCCTGATCTCGGATGCCAGTGATCTGCTGGATGCGCAGGGGGATGGCGCGCCCCGGGTTGACGAAGGTGACGAAACGCTCCAGCACCTGGTGGACCATCCTTCCTGCCTGCACGCAGGAGCGAAAGCGCACCGCGCCGATCTCGATGATGGCGTCGCGCCTGGGGTCCAGGCCAGTCGTTTCCAGATCCAGAGCGACGTAGATACGCTCTGCCATAGATTGGGTCTTCTTTCTTCCCTGCATGGATACGAGAATTCCCGGGCCCAAGGAAGCCCAGGGATGGGTGCGCCCATGTTGGGGAACACCGGCCAACAGTCATCCTGGTTTGCGACTGTGAGCTACCCAAACTGTGAGCTACCCAAGTGGTGTGCGCTGCTCAGGATGCCCATTGCCGCCGCCATTATACCAGGGCCCAGGGAGAGATGGCGAATGGCTGGGGATCGTCCGGCCCTCTTCAATTGGCGAACAGCCCATTTTGCGGCACAATGGCGGGTATGCGTGTATCAGTCGTCGTAACCGTCTACAACGAGAGCCGTACCATCGAACGTCTGCTGGATTCCCTGGCCGGCCAGACCCGGCGACCCGACGAGGTTGTCATCTGCGACGGCGGCAGCAGCGACGGCACGCCCGAGCGGATTCGCGCGTATGTGGCCCGGCATCCAGAGCGCCTGCCCGGTTTGCGGCTGTTGGTGGAGCCGGGCGCCAACATCAGCCGGGGCCGGAATCTGGCCATCGCCGCCGCCCAGGGCCCCATCATCGCCGTGACCGACGCGGGCGTCCGGCTGGCGCCAGACTGGCTGGCCCGCTTGATCGAGCCGTGGTGCCGGGCCCGTCCCGGCGAGGAGCCCCTGGCCGTGGCCGGCTTCTTCCTGCCCGATGTGGAGGGTGTCTTCCAGACGGCCATGGCGGCCACGGTGTTGCCCCTGGTGGACGATATCGACCCCCGGCGTTTCCTGCCCAGCAGCCGTTCCGTGGCCTTCACCAAGGAGGCCTGGGCCGCGGCGGGCGGCTATCCGGAATGGCTGGACTACTGCGAGGATCTGGTCTTTGACTTTGCCCTGAATGCCCAGCGCGCGCCCGCGCCCACGGCCTTTGTCTGGGCGCCGGATGCGGTGGCCTATTTCCGCCCGCGGGAAAGCCTGCGCGCCTTCTGGCTCCAGTACTACCGCTACGCCCGGGGCGATGGCAAGGCGGACCTCTGGCGCAAGCGCCATGCCATCCGCTATTTCACCTATGGTGTGGCCGTGCCGGCCCTGGTGGGCCATGGCCTGTGGGGAATGTGGGCCCGCTGGCTGGGATGGGCTGGACTGCTGGCCGGGGTGGCCGTCTACTGCCGCCGCCCCTGGCAGCGCCTGGCCCGGGTGGGGGCCCACCTCTCCCGGGGCCAACGCCTTCAGGCGGCGCTGCTGGTACCCCTCATCCGGCTGGTGGGCGACCTGGCCAAGATGGCCGGGTATCCGGTGGGGTTGTGGTGGCGCTGGCGACACCGCCGCGACCCGTCCGTTCACTGGCGGCGCTTTTCATGAGGCCGGAGCATGCCTTTACTCATTGATGGCCACAACCTGATCGGGGCCGGGGTCTTTGCCGACATCGATCTGGCCGACGAAGACGACGAGGCCAGGCTGGTGGCGCGGCTGCGGGTCTGGAAGAGCCGATATCGGGGCAAGATCACGGTGGTGTTCGACCGGGGCATCCCGGGGGGACGGGACCCCAGGCTGGGCGGCGCCGGGGTGGAGGTCATCTTCGCCGCGCACCCGGCTGAAGCGGACGACCTGATCCGGCGACGCATCCACCGCCGGACGCCCGGCCTGATCCTGGTCAGCAATGACGAGGCCCTCCTGCGGGAGGCCGCGGCCTACGGCGTGGAGACATGGCGGGGGCAGGAGTTCGTGGAGCGGTTTACGCCCAAGAACCCCAAGCTGGAGGCAGAGGCGGAACCCGGCACCGAGCCCGATCTGCAGCTGTCGGAGCAGGAGGTGGCGGAGTGGCTGGCGCTCTTCGGCAAGTCCAAGACCCGGCGGCGGACCGGCAAGCGCCGTCCGAAGTCGGGCGCCGGGTCGGATGCACCCGCCGGCCGGGGCCGCCAGGCCAAAGCCCGGAAGCCCAAGGATGGCTCATCCGGTGGCCGTGCGCCCAAAAAGCGCAAACCCGGGGGCGGCCAATCCAGAGATGCTCAATGACTCTACTGACCAGAGATGATTCAATCAGAAGGTAGCCAGCGATGAGCCAGGAGAGCCCTTCGAGACGTTTTCAGCGCCGGGTGGTGCCGGCCGCCCTGATCGAGGCCACGCCGGACGCCGGCGGCCTGGGCTATTGGATTTTGGCTTCACCCATGCTGGGCTTTTTGGCCTGGGCGTGGGTGGATGTCTTCGCCCACTTCAGTCCGCTGCCCTGGTACTGGGTGGATGCTCTCCTGGCGGTGCCTGTGTTCGTGCTCCTGGTGGTGTTGCCCTTGGGCTATCTGGCCCACCGCCTGGTCACCGGGCTGCCCGGCCTCTTCCAGCACGCCGGCTGGGATGTCCAGCCCCTGGAGCCAGTGGAGCCGGATGAGCTGTACCTGGTGCGCTATCGGTATCAGGCCCGGCATCGGGCCCCGTTCTCCTGGTCCCGCTTATGGCTCCGGGCCGCCCAGGGTTGGGTCTACCTGGAGATCGCCGCCATTCTGGTGGGCGGCGTCCTCATGATTCCCCTCTTTTTCAGCGCCACAGAATTCGGCTTTGGCCGGTGAGCCCTTCCCCTGTGCCCCGGTCCCGCAAGGAGGGGTAACCCGCATCAGGCGGGGTGGGCCGCGCCCGCGGCCAGCTCGGTGGCCAGGCGGCGAACAGCGTCCACGCCGTCCGGGCTGCCGGCGGCCTTGACCAGGGCCGAACCCACGATAACCCCGTCGGCCAGCCGGGCCACGGCCGCGGCCTGCTGACCGTTGGAGATGCCGAAGCCCACGGCCAGGGGCAGGTCGGTGTGTTGGCGCACCCGGCGCACGAAGTCGGCCAGGTCGGGGGGCAGCTCGGCCCGCTCGCCGGTGATGCCGGTGACGCTGACCAGGTAGATGAAGCCAGTGGCGTGTTGAGCCACCAGGCGGATCCGGGCCTCGGTGCTGGTGGGGGCCAGGAGGTAGATGGTGGCCAGCCCGGCGCGGCGGCAGGCGGCTTCCACTTCCTCCGCCTCCTCGGGCGGCAGGTCCGGCACGATCAGACCGTCGATGCCCGCCTGGACGCCATCCTCCACGAAGCGCTCCACTCC
Source organism: Litorilinea aerophila (assembly GCF_006569185.2). Lineage (NCBI taxonomy): Bacteria > Bacillati > Chloroflexota > Caldilineae > Caldilineales > Caldilineaceae > Litorilinea > Litorilinea aerophila. The sequence goes on from NZ_VIGC02000025.1 coordinate 93,009, forward strand.
GTAGGCGAAGAGGGGATTGAAGTAGGTCATGGCACAGAAGGGTTGGGTGACCCCTGCGGCCCGCAGTTCCCGAACCATGGCCAGGCAATCGGCCACGGTGGTCCCCTGGGTGAGGGCCGTGTAGGTGGCCGTCTGGATGGTGGGGCCGTCGGCCAGGGGGTCGCTGTGGGGAATCCCGATCTCGAAGAGATCGGCGCCGCTCTCGGCCAAGGCCTTCACGATGGCCAGGGTCTGCTCCCGGTTGGGGTAACCCATGGCGTGGTAGGGCATGAAGGCCGCCCGGCCCTCCCGGCGGGTCTTTTCAAACACCGTGCGTATACGTTCAACGCCAGACATGGCAACTCCTTTAATCATTCACTTTAGCTCTTTCATCACCGTTCCCAGATCTTTGTCTCCCCGGCCACTCAGGTTCACCAGGATGATCTGGTCTTTGTCCATCTGGGGGGCCAGCTTGAGGACGTGGCCGATGGCGTGGGCGGACTCCAGGGCGGGGATGATTCCTTCCAGCTCGCAGAGGGCCTTGAAGCCGGCCATGGCCTGCTCATCGGTGCAGTAGGTGTACTCGCTGCGGCCAAGATCCCGCAGCCAGGCATGCTCCGGCCCCACGCTGGCGTAGTCCAGCCCGGCGCTGATGCTGTGGGTGAGCGCGATCTGGCCGTCCTCGTCCTGGAGGACGTAGCTCTTGGTGCCCTGCAGGACGCCCAGACGCCCCAGTTTCGGGTCGGCGAAGCGGGCCGCATGCTGGCCACTCTCGATGCCGAGGCCGCCGGCCTCCACGCCGATGAGCCGTACCTGCTCATATTCCAGGAAGGGGTGGAAGATGCCGATGGCGTTGCTGCCGCCGCCCACACAGGCCACAATGACATCGGGCAGGCGGCCGGGGCCATCCTGGCTATCCAGCATCTGCTGGAGGGCTTCCTGGCCGATGACGCTCTGGAAATCCCGGACCATGGCCGGGTAGGGGTGGGGGCCCAGGGCGCTGCCCAGCAGGTAGTGGGTGGTGCGCACGTTGGTCACCCAATCCCGGATGGCCTCGTTGATGGCGTCCTTGAGGGTGCGGCTGCCGCTGTCCACCCCCCGGACTTCGGTGCCCAGCAGGCGCATGCGGAAGACGTTGGGTTCCTGCCGGGCCATGTCCACGGTGCCCATGTAGACCACACACTCGATGCCCAGGAGCGCGGCCGCGGTGGCGGTGGCCACGCCGTGCTGGCCGGCGCCGGTCTCAGCCACGATGCGGGTCTTGCCCATCTTGCGCTTCATGAGCAGGGCCTGGCCCAGGGCATTGTTGATCTTGTGTGCGCCCGTGTGGGCCAGGTCTTCCCGCTTCAGGTAAATCTGCGCGCCGCCCAGGTGCTCGCTCAGGCGGCGGGCGTAGGTGATGGGCGTGGGGCGTCCCACGTAGGTGCGCTGCAGGTAGGCCAGTTCGGCCAGAAAGTCGGGATCACTGCGGGCCTGGAGGTAGGCTTCCTCCAGCTCTTCCAGTGCGGGCATCAGGGTTTCTGGTACGAATTTGCCGCCATAGGGGCCAAAGTGGCCGCTCTCGTCGGGGACGGCTCGATAGTTCACCCGCTGGGGGTCTTTCGCTCCTTGGGTCATTGGATTGATTCCTTTCTCAATGGCCGAATTTCCACGGCCGAATCCAGGGTCCCTCAACCGTCGGCGCGGCCCAGGGCCGCCAGCACTGCCTGGCGCATCACCGGCACGGGGGGCGCCGTGCCGGTCCACAGCTCGAAGGCGATGGCACCCTGCCAGACCAGCATGCCCAGCCCGCCGATGGCGTGGGCGCCGCCGGCCCGGGCATGGCCCAGCAGCCGGGTCTCCGGCGGGTTGTAGACCAGGTCGTACACGGCCTGGTCGGGGCGGAAGGGCAGCGCCTCGTCCCAGGGCAGGCCCTCCACGTGGGGGGTCATGCCCAGGGTGGTGCAGTTCACAATCAGGTCGGCGTCCTCTGCCGCCTGGGGAAGCTCCGCGGGAAAGGCACCGGCGGCCATGGGGCAGCGGGGGAAGGCCGCCTGCATGGCCGCGACCAGCGCCTGGGCCTTTTCCGGGGTGCGGTTGAGCACGGTGAGGCGGGCGCAGCCTGCCTCGGCCAGGCCGTAGACCACCGCCCGGGCGGAGCCCCCCGCGCCCAGGACCAGTACCCGCCGTCCTCCCGGCTCCACGCCGTGGTCCCGCAGGTCTGCCACGAAGCCCCGGGCGTCGGTGTTGTCGCCCAGCAGGCTGCCGTCTTCCTCCACCCGGATGGTGTTGACCGCGCCGATGGCGGCTGCCGCGTCGGTGAGTCGATCCAGGTGGGGGATGACGGCCTGCTTGTGGGGCACGGTGACGTTGGCCCCCCGCAAGCCCAGGGCCCGCACCCCTCGGACGGCCTCGCCGATGCGTGCCGGCGGCGTCACCGGCACGGGCAGGGGAACGTAGCGCCAGTCCATTCCCAGCGCGGCGAAGGCGGCGTTGTGCATGGGCGGGCTGACGCTGTGGCTGACCGGCCAGCCGATCAGGCCGACGATTTGGGTTTTGCCGGAAATTGAGGACATGCAACAGTTCCTTCTGGTTGGCGCAAGGTGATGGATGGAACTACGGTTTCACCTCCAGCGCGGCGCCCAGGGCCTGGAGGGTGGCCTCGAAGCCGGGGAAGCTGTCGGCGGTGACCTCCGCGCCGTAGACGGTGGTGGGCCCCTGCGCGGCCAGCGCGGCCACGGTCATGGCCATGGCCAGGCGGTGGTCGCCGTGGCTTTCCACGGTGCCACCCATCAGCCGGGTGGGGCCGTCGATGATGAAGCCGTCGGGCGTGGGTTCAATGCGGGCGCCCATCTTGCGCAGCTCGCTCACGGTGGTGGCGATGCGGTCGGTCTCCTTGACCCGCAGTTCGCCTGCATCCTTGACCACGGTGCGGCCGTGGGCCTGGGTGGCCACCACCGCCAGGGTGGGCAGCTCGTCGATCATGGTGACGATCTGCTGGCCGCCGAAGGTGGCCCCCCGGAGCTCGCCGTACTGGACCTCCAGGTCGGCCACTGGCTCGCCCGACTGTTCGCGGGGGTTCTGGAACTCGATGCGGACGCCCATCTCCTGGAGGGCCTCCACGAAGCCGGTGCGGGTGGGGTTCACCCCCACGCCGGTGATGGTGATGCGGCTGTCCGGCACGATACTGGCTGCGGCCAGGAGGAAGGCGGCGGAAGAGATGTCGCCGGGCACCGTCAGCTCCAGGGGCTGGAGGGGGCTGCTCGGCCGTTCGCTGTGGACGGTGTTGCCGTAGACGGCGATGGGCGCGCCCATGGCCTGGAGCATGCGCTCCGTGTGGTCCCGGGCCGGGCCGGGCTGGCGTATCACGGTCAGTCCCTGGGCGTAGAGGCCGGCCAGCAGCAGGCAGCTCTTGACCTGGGCGCTGGCCACGGGCATGTCGTACTCGAAGGCCCGCAGGCGGCCGGGCGCGATGCCCAGGGGCGCGTAGCGGCCATCCTGGCGGCCCATGATGGTGGCGCCCATACGGCGCAGGGGCTGGACGATGCGGTCCATGGGGCGGCGGCGGATCTGGGCGGTGCCGTTCAGGAAGCTGCTGAAGGGCTGGCCGGCCAGGAGGCCGGTGAGCAGGCGGATGGTGGTGCCGGAGTTGCCGCAGTCCAGCACGTCCTCGGGCTCCTGCAGGCCGTCCAGCCCACGGCCGTGGACCACCAGCTCCGTGGGTGCGACCTCGTCGATCTGGACGCCCAGGCCGCGCATCACAGCCACGGTGGAACGGCAGTCGCCGCCGTCCAGAAAGTTGCTGATTTTGCTGACGCCTTCGGCGATGCTGGCGAACATCACCGCCCGATGGCTGATGGATTTATCGCCGGGAACATGGCAGCGGCCGGTCAGTCGATGGCCGCCGTGGATGTGGATTTGAGTCATGGCTCTGCTTCCGCACGTTCGTGCTATCGTTGTGCTATTGTTGTCTCTACTGCACAAGGGTCAAATGAGGACGCTGATCCATGCAGATGAACGCGGATTCGGGTGATTACCCAATCCCCTGATCCCCCGATCCCCTCCCCTGCCAGCGGGCCCGGGCCTGTTGGGAGATGGCCAGCTTGGCCTGGAGGGCCTCTTCGTCGCCGTTGGCCAGCAGGGTGCGCAGCTCGGCCACGTGCTGGCCGAAGCGCTCCAGTTGATCCAGCACCGCCTCCCGGTTGGTCATCAGGATGTCCAGGAACATGCGGGTGTCGCTGGCTGCAACCCGGCTGGTATCCCGGAAGCCGCCGGCAGCCAGCTCCCACACGGCCGGATCCTGGGCGCCGGTGTCGGCCACCGCGTGGACCAGGGCGCTGGCCAGCAGGAAGGGCAGGTGGCTGATGCTGGCCACTAGACGGTCGTGGCGCTCGGCTTCCAGCACCATGGGGCGGGCGCCGACGGCCTCCACCAGCTCCCGGGCCAGGTCCAGGGCCTCCGGGCTGGTGCGGGGCAGGGGCGTCAGGATCCAGGGGGCGCCCCGGTAGAGGCCCGGCTCCGCGGCCTGGAAGCCGGCGGTCTCCTTGCCGGTCATGGGGTGGCCGCCGATGGGCTGGAGCCCCGGTGGGAGCCGATCCATGGCCGCGCAGATGGTCTGTTTGGTGCTGCCCAGGTCCATCACCAGGGTACCCGGCCAGAGGCGGGGGCCCAGCTCTTCCAGCATGTGGACGATGGTGCGCACCGGCGTGGCCAGGATCACGATGTCCGCGCCCAGGATGCCGGTGTAGAGGTCGTTGGTGGCCAGGTCGACGGCGCCGGCGAAGAAGGCGTCCAGGACGGTGTCGGTGCGCCTGGCCACGCCCCGTACTTCCCGGCACAGGGTATGCTGGCTGAGGTCCAGGCAGAGGCTGGCGCCCATGAGGCCCAGCCCCACCACGGTGACACGGCACTCTGCAAGACGTTTTTTCATGGGGTCAAAGTCGTCGCGATGGCGGCTGCCCTGGGGCCGGCGGGGGATGCCGGCCCTGGACCCTGGCGTTAGAGGCCGCGTCCCACAGCCTCGGCCACCGGCCGCAGCTCCTGCATCATTTTGGCGAACCGCTCGGGTGTCAGGCTCTGGGGGCCGTCGCTCCAGGCGTTGGCCGGATCCGGGTGGACCTCCACCATGATGGCGTCGGCGCCGGCGGCCACGGCGGCCTTGGCGATGGGCGTGACCAGGTTCCACTTGCCGGTGCCGTGGGCCGGGTCGGCCACCACGGGCAGGTGGGTGAGTTCCTTGAGCACCGGAATCGCGTTGACGTCGAAGGTGAAGCGGGTGGCGGTTTCGTAGGTGCGGATGCCCCGCTCGCCCACCATCACCTTCATGTTGCCGCCGCTGAGGATGTACTCGGCGCTCATGAGCAGTTCCTGGATGGTGCTGCTCATGCCCCGTTTCAGGAAGACGGGCTTGTTCTGTTGGCCCAGGGCTTTGAGAAGGGCGTAGTTCTGGGTGTTGCGCGCGCCCACCTGCAGGATGTCCGCGTAGTCGGCCACCAGCTCGATGTCTTCGGGGGTCATGACCTCGGTGATGATGGGCAGGCCGGTCTGTTCCCGGGCTTCGGCCAGATAGCGGAGGCCCTCCTCGCCCAGGCCCTGGAAGGAGTAGGGGCTGCTGCGGGGTTTGTAGGCCCCGCCGCGCAGGATGCTGGCGCCGGCCTCCTTGACCGCGTGGGCCGTCTCCAGGATCATCTCCCGGCTTTCCACGCTGCAGGGGCCGGCCATGACCACCACTTTGTGGCCGCCGATCTGGACGCCGTTGACATCGATGACCGTGTTTTGCTGGGTGAAGTCCCGGCTGGCCACCCGGAAGGGCTGCATGACCCGCATGGTCTTTTCCACGCCGTCCATGGCCTCGAAGGCGCTCTGGTGAAGCAGATGCTCGTCCGCGCCGATGATGCCGATGATGGTGCGGGCCTCGCCCCGGCTCAGGTGGACCTTGTAGCCCATCTCCTCCACCCGACGTACCACGGCCTCGATGTGTTTGGGTTCAGCATGTTGCTGCATGACGATGATCATAGATATGGACTCCTCTGGATGCTCTGGTTCCTCGTACCATGCACTCTCGGTGACAGGGTGCCGGCGTTTTCTCTACTTCTGCCAGGCAAGGATTCTGCCAGGCAAGGATGCGTAACCTGCGTCACTACGTCACTATGTCGCTGTTGCGCGTCAGGCACTGTTGACGCCAGACTGTGCTAGGCCACCGCCGTCAGGTCGGCCGGAGTGACGACCCCGTTGTTGGACGGCTGGCCCAGGGTGCGGTCGATGGCAACGGCCACCCGGCGGAGCTGATCCATCAGCCGGGCGAACTCATTCAGGTCCAGGCTCTGGCGGCCATCGCTCATGGCGTTGTCCGGGTCCGGATGCACTTCGATGATCAGGGCATCCGCGCCGGCGGCCACGGCGGCCCGGGCCATGGCGGGCACCAGCTCCCGGTAGCCGGTGCCGTGGGAGGGGTCGGCCACCACGGGCAGGTGGGTGGCTTGTTTGAGCACGGGCACCGCGTTCAGGTCGAAGGTGTTGCGGGTGGCGGTTTCGTAGGTGCGGATGCCCCGTTCACAGAGCAGGACGTTGTTGTTGCCGCTGCTGACGATGTACTCGGCGCACATGAGGAGTTCCTCGATGGTGCCGCTGATGCCCCGCTTGAGCATGACCGGCCGCTTCACCTTCCCCACCGCCTGGAGCAGGCCGTAGTTCTGCATGTTGCGGGCACCGATCTGGAGGATGTCCGCATATTCGGCCACCATGGGGACCGCTTCCACAGTCATGACCTCGGTGATGATGGGCAGGCCGGTCTGCTCTCGGGCTTCGGCCAGGTACTCCAGGCCCTTGAGGCCCAGGCCCTGGAAGGAGTAGGGGCTGGTGCGGGGCTTGAAGGCGCCGCCCCGGAGGACCTTGGCGCCGGCCTCCTTGACTGCGTGGGCCGTCTCCAGGATCTGCTCCCGGCTTTCCACGCTGCAGGGGCCGGCCATGACAATGACCTCGTTGCCGCCGATGCGCACATCGCTGCCGGGCAGCTCGATGATGGTGTCATCGGGGCGGGTGCTGCGGCTGGTCAACTTATACGGCTCCTGGATGCGCACCGTCTCCTTCACGCCGTCCATGGCGTTGAAGGTCTCCCGGCTGATGCGGGTCAGGTCGCCCACCAGGGCCACCACGGTGCGGTGCTGGCCGTAGATGGGGTGGGTCCTGGCGCCCAGGGACTCTGCCTTGCGGATGACGTTTTGAATCTCCGTCTCGGTGGCATTGGGTTTCATTACGACGATCATGGTTGGATTCCTTTCTGTAACTGCTGGCAACTCTGTCGCTTTTCTGGGACGACCGTCTTTCTGAGACGACCGTCGAGAAAAGCGGCGATCTGTCTTCTAACTCCCCTGGAGGAGTGGTTTCTGTCGTAAACTCAAATCTGTAACAACTGGGACTGGGCGGTGACCTCCTCCTCGCCATTTTCCAGGGAGGCGGGCGGATAGCTGCCCAGGAGCTTGACGAAGGCGGCCCGGTTCAGCAAGTGGAGCAGCGCCTCGCCGGCGTTGGGATCCTGCCAGTGGCCTTCGAAGTCCAGGTAGAAGACGTACTGCCAGGGGCGATTGCGCCGGGGGCGGCTTTCCAGCTTGGTCAGGTTGATGTGACGGCGGGCGAACTCGCCCAGGGCCTCGTAGAGGGAGCCGGCGATGTTGGGCACGGCGAAGACCAGGGATGTCTTGGCATTTTCCACCCGGGGGGCATCCCCTTTGCCCACCACAAAGAAACGGGTGTAGTTGTGGCGCAGGTCTTCGATGCCCTCCTGGACGATCTCCAGGTTGTAGTGTTGGGCGGCCAGCTTGCTGGCGATGACGCCCACCCCTTCCACCGGGTTTTCGGCCAGGTCTTTGGCGCTGCCGGCCGTGTCGTACCAGGGCACGGCGATGTAGTTGTGGCGATTCAGGAAATTCTCACACTGGGCCAGGGCCTGGAAGTGGCTGCGCACTTCCCGGATCTTGTGGGCCTGGCCGGGCAGGGTGAGCAGGTTGTGGCGCACCCGCAGGAGAATTTCCCCGTGGACCTTGAGGTCGTGCTCCAGCAGCAGGTCGTAGGATTTGTTGATGCTCCCCGCGGCGGAGTTCTCCACCGGCACGGCGCCGAAGTCAGCCCGCCCTGCCTCTACGGCTTCGAAAATGTGTTCAAAGGCCCGGCAGGGCAAGGTCTCCACCTGGTCGCCGAAATGTTGGCGGACTGCCTCCTCGGAGTAGGCGCCCGGCTCTCCCTGAAACGCGACGATGGTCATAGTCCCTTCACTCCCCAGCTAAATTCACTCGTACAGTCTGACGTAAATACCACGGCAGAAACTCCGGGTGTCCTCTGGACGCACTACATCTGGTGGAACCTGTCGGCGAATTTCTGCCGGGATTTACCCTGCTTCGCCCGTTCTCATCCGCCGGACAGGGCAGGCAAGATGAAGACATGGTCGCCCGCCTGGAGGCGGGTATCCAG